>JAZLMD010000080.1:0-2537 GCA_045598465.1 Acidaminococcaceae bacterium
AAGGTTTTGCGTGGCAAGCACAAACCTACTTTCACTCCCCACATGGATTGCGGTGATCATGTCATTGTTGTCAATGCAGAGAAAGTTGCTTTGACCGGTAAAAAGTTGACGGATAAGGAATATTTTTCTCACAGCGGTTACCTGGGCGGCGACAAATATGTCAAAGCCGGCGATATGCTGAAGAGATTCCCTTGCCGTGTTGTTGAAATGGCAGTTAAGGGCATGCTTCCCCATAACACCCTTGGCAGCAAGATTTATACCAAACTTCATGTTTATGCAGGGCCTGAGCATCCTCATGCAGCTCAAAAACCTGAAGTTATGGAAATTGATGTTCGTTAATCCGGGAGGAAAAAGAAATGGCAGAAAAAGCAATTTACGCAGCGACCGGTCGTCGCAAAGCATCTGTTGCCCGTGTACGCATGTTCCCGGGTGATGGCAAGATCATAATCAATGATCGTCCTTTGAACGAGTACTTCGGTTTGAAGACCATGGAGCTCATTATCAACCAGCCCTTGGAAGCTACCGATACCAAAGGCAAGTATGACATTGTTGCCAATGTGTATGGTGGCGGTTTTAGCGGCCAGGCCGGCGCTATCCGTCATGGTATCGCCCGTGCTTTGTTGAAGGTTGATTTGGAATATCGTGCTTCTTTGAAGAAAGCAGGTCTCCTGACCCGTGATCCCCGGGAGAAAGAACGTCGCAAATACGGTCTCAAAAAGGCCCGCAAGGCAAGCCAGTACAGCAAGCGTTAAATTTTACGATCAAACCCCGTTTCCACGGGGTTTTTTCTTGCATAGGGGGTTTATTTCTGTTATAATACTTTGTGAGGTAAAATATGATGCTCAGAATAGAAAATCTTAGCGTGGCTGTTGAAGAAAAACAGATTTTACGCAATATAAATTTGCATATTGCACCAGGGGAAATTCATGTGCTTTTCGGGCCTAACGGTACCGGCAAATCTACTCTTTTGGGGACTATTATGGGGTTTGAACGGTTCAAAGTTTTGGAAGGCAAGATTTATTTCCAAGGTAAGGATGTTACCGGTTTGCCATGCAATGAGAGGGCCAAACTGGGCCTGGGTATGATGATTCAGCGTCCGCCTACAATTCGGGGGCTTTCGTTGCGGAAGATGGTGGAAATTTGCGGTGCCGTGCCGGAAGAAGTTGAGGAGTTGGCACAATTTATGGATATGCAGAATTTTTTGGACCGTAGTGTGAATGACGGGTTCAGCGGTGGGGAGTTGAAACGGGCGGAGCTTTTGCAGCTGATGGCACAGAAACCGAAACTGTTGCTTTTGGATGAGCCGGAAAGCGGAGTGGATGTGGAAAATATTGCTTTGGTGGGTAAAGCCGCCAATAGGATTCTGTCTGATAAAAATCATGCCGCCCTTATTATCACTCACCTGGGGACGGTGTTGCAGTATGTGCCCGCCACCCATGCCCATATTCTCTACGAGGGCAGGATTACCTGTCAGCAGGACGCTCCGGACGAGGTGTTGAAATGTATTGAGAAGGACGGTTATAGTGCTTGCGCCTGCAAATGTTGCGTCAGCCGGTGTCAGGATTCCCAGTGCGGCAGTGTTTGTTTGAAAGGTTGAGAGATGGATAAACAGTTACTGACGAAAATAGAACAGGTGGGATATGAAACCCAGGGGCAGCGGGCCGCATCCTTTGTGCAGAGCGGTGATGCGGTGCTGGAAAGCAGTGTGGAGCGGGAACAATCTTTGGTGTTGCTGCCAACCGGCAAAGCGGCGGCAATGTTTCCTGAGCTGGTGCAGAAATACTGGTGGAAGGCAGTAGCCAGGGATACGGATGAATATACCATGGCTACAGCTGATGCTCAGGAGGAGCATGGTTATTTTGTGCACGTAAAGAGGGGGCAGAAAATTGCCTTCCCGGTGCAGGCCTGTATTTTTTTGAATCGGAAAGGGGCCAGCCAAAAAGTTCATAATGTGGTGATTGTGGAGGATGGTGCGGAATTGAATATGATTTCTGGTTGTGCCAGTGATAAGGAGGCGTTAGAAGCGGAACACTTGGGAATCAGTGAGATGTATGTGGGTAAGGGGGCAAAACTTACCTTCACTATGCTTCATGCCTGGGCACCGGGGATTAAAGTCCGCCCCAGAACTACGGTGCTGGTGGACGAGGGTGGCACCTATATTTCCAACTATATTAACATGGAAGGAGCGGAGGATATCCAAATGAATCCTCTGACCCGCTTGACGGGGGAAGGGGCGGTTTGCCGTCTGAATTCCGTGTTGGTAGTTCCCAAGGGTTCACATATGGATGTGGGCGGCAGGGTGATGTTGGAACAGAGGGACACCAAAGCGGAAATCATTACCAGGACGATCTGCTTGGGGGGCGAGGCGATTAATCGGGGTACTTTGGCCGGTAAAGCCAAGGGTGTGAAGGCACATTTGGAATGCCACGGATTGATGCTATCGGAAGAGGGGTATACCAGTGCCATTCCCCAGTTGGACGCTTTTACTAATGATGCCCAAATGAGCCACGAGGCGGCGGTGGGACGTATTGCACCGG
>JAZLMD010000081.1:0-7556 GCA_045598465.1 Acidaminococcaceae bacterium
GTGTCGCCAAAGGCGACACGGCCTGACATCTATAACCTAATTTTATCCAATAAATGTTTTTTTGCTGCTTCCAACTGCACATCCGTTTTGCTGTTTTCAGGCAACTCCACCTTGATGTCCGGCTCAATACCGACGTCATTAATGCAAATTCCCTTAGGAGTGTAGTATTTGGCAATAGTCACCTTCATGCCTGTGTTTTCCTCCCCCAAGGGATAAACCGCCTGTACACTGCCCTTGCCAAAGGTCTTGGTGCCAATCAGGGTGCCGGACCCGGTATCTTTCACCGCCCCCGCCACAATCTCGCTGGCACTGGCACTGCCTTCATTGATTAAAACCACCACGGGCCACCTGAGCTGCTTACGATCGGAACTCAGCGTTTTCCTGGTACCGTCCTTGGTAATGGTGCTGACCACCGGCCCTTCCGGAACAATCTCCCTGGCCACCAGAACCGCCTGTTCCAGCAGACCGCCGGGATTATAACGCAAGTCCAAAATCAAACCACTCATACCCTGCTTGTTCAATTTGTAAAGTTCCTCACGGAAATCCCGCCCCGTATTATCATTAAATTGACCTATACGCACATAACCTATCTTATTGTCCGTACCCTCCAGTGCCTTGCCGATGACACTGGGGGCCTTAATCAGGCCCCGGGTAATCTTAACTTTACGTTCCTTGCCGTTCCTGTCCCCCAGGGTTATTTCCACCACCGTCCCCACATCACCCCGGATGGAGTAGGAGACCTCATCCATATGCATATTTCTGGTGGACTTGCCGTCAACTTCCAAAATCTTCTCCCCTGCCTTGACACCCACCTTGGCACTGGGGTTATCCTCCAGAACGGAAAGGATGATATAGTCCTCGCCCCGCTTTCCGAACACCACGCCGATACCGCCAAAACTGCCGGTACGCATTTCCTCCAAAGCGGCAAAATCCTTCTCATCCAAGAAAACCGTATAGGGGTCCCCGGTGGCCTTCAGCATACCGCTGATGGCACCACGATAGAGTTTGGCATCATCCAGCTCCCCTACAAAATACTTTCTCAGCATTCCCAGCGCATAAAGAAACTTGCCGGTTTCAGCAGGATCCCCGGCAATCTTTCTGAGCTGCACCGTCAGGAAGAACAAACCCAATACAAAACCAAATATTGCTCCCACCACATAGGGGAATAATTTTTGAACTCTTTTCCACATACCCGATACCTAATACCTAAAAGTCGCTTCGCTCCAGAGATGCCGCCTTCGGCGACAGGGTTCAGCCAACAGGGTAGAGTAAACTTCGCACTCTGCCGACCTTTTCACTACTTCACCAGCGTAGCAACTCACTCTTTCACTCCCTGCGTCCTACGCTCCACGCCCTAAAAATACATCACACCTAAAACCTAACGCCTAATAAATATTGTCACTTTCCTTGAGATAGATAAGCGGATCCACCACATCGCCATGCACACGGATTTCAAAATGCAAATGGGGTCCCGTAGCCCAACCTGTGGCTCCGCTCAAAGCCACCACATCCCCCTGATGTACGAACTGGCCCTCATTGCACTTGATGGAACTGCAATGGGCATAGAGGGAAACCAACCCCTCCCCATGGTCAATCATAACCGTATTACCATAACCGTTCATCCAACCGGCATAAGTAACAGTCCCCCTGTTGGCCGCCTTAATCGGAGTATAATAATCGACTCCGATATCCATGCCGCTGTGATACTTCTTAGTTCCAAAAACCGGATGAACACGCCAGCCGGCATAGGAAGTGATATAACCGCAGGCCGGCCAAATGAAATTATCCGCCTTATCCGGGAAACGTTGAGGATTGGCCTTTTCCATCTCCTTCAACATAGCCCCGATACGTTCACCAATCTCAATGAACTTGTGGTATTCTCCCTCCGCCTGGGATTCCTCCTGCTCCGCCGCATTCAACAACTTCCTGCGTTTTTCCCTGAGTTCCGCCATATCTTCCCTATCCCTGGCAAGCTGTTCCTGAGTCGTTTGAATCTGGGCAATTTCCTGCTTCTCCCTGACGGAACGGTCCTTAATCTCCTGTACCGTGGAAGAAATTTCTCGGAGCAGATCCAAATCGCTGGTAACCACCTTCTCCAAAAGGTACATCCGCCCCACCAAATCGCCGAAATCTTGGGCACCCAAAAGCACATCAATATAGTTTACCTGCCCGCTAATATAAATGTTTCTGAGCCGTTCCCTGTAAATTTTCCGCCGTTCAACCAGTTCTTCCTTCTTGTGCTGTAATTTTACGGCATTATCCTTAACACTGTTTTTCAGCTGTCCTTCCCTTTTTTCCAATTCCGCACTGCGGCGTTGCAATTTGCCCAGTTTATTGACAACACTGTTGAACTCCCCGGCCGCACGCTCCGCTCTTTGCTTGGCCTCCCGATGCTTCTGTTTTGCCTGTTGAATCTGCTTATCAATTTGTGCCTTTTGGGCCTTGGCGGCATCTATCTCATCAGCATAAGCAGTATCAAATCCGACCATATTTATGCAAAAAAGTCCGGTCATGAAGACCGCCAAAACTTTTTTTAGCATGTCTTCTCCTTTCACACCTGCAAATACTTTTTTAAAGAAATATAAGAACCCAACGCACCAATGCCTGTACCAAAAAACAACAGTCCTACCCACATCCACAGCATTAAAGGCCAGGCGGACAATACAGGTATAAACGGCATGGCCTGCTGAAACTTTACCACACTGGCTCCGTAAATGAAAGTCAGCACAATAGTACTAAAAACAGTTCCTGCCAAACCGATGGTAATACCCTCCATCATAAAGGGCCAACGAATAAACCAATCCGTAGCCCCCACATATTTCATAATATTAATCTCTTTACGGCGGTTCATTACCGTCAGACGAATAGTATTGATAATAATAAACAGGGTCCCACCCATCATAAGGGCAATAAGCAGCACACCGCCCGTTCTGATGACTCTGGTAAACTGAAATAATTGCTCCACCACATCTCTGGCATAACGGACACTTTCCACCTTCTTCATTTTCTGGACAATAGGAGTAATCTGTCCAATACGTTCCGGTGCATCCACATGAACCTCAAAAGAATAGGGCAGGGGATTGTCTTCCAACGCATCCAAAATGCCCGCATTCTCCCCCAACCGCTGTTTAAAACGCCGCATAGCCTCTTCCTTGGTAACCGTCCTGACCTCAGTCACCCCGGGCAAAGCGGCAAGTTCCGCCCCTGTTGTATTGATATCTTCCTCATCAGCTCGGTTTTCCATGTACACGGAAATCTGCACTGAATTCTCCAAGTAACTGGCGATATGATTGCTATTAAAAAACAATAGCAAAAAACTGCCCAAAATCAAAGTGGAAACAGCCACCGTAATCATAGAAGCGACAGTCATAACCCCATTGCGGAACAGGGATTTAGCCGTTTCCTGAATAAAATACAAAAGGGTGGTTAATTTCATTCCGTGGAAACCTTTATTCTTCATAGCCGTATCTCCCCCGTCTTTCGTCACGAACAATTTGCCCATGCTCAATGGCAATAACCCGTTTGCCCATGGCATTCACTATTTCCTGGCTATGAGTGGCCATAATGATAGTAGCCCCCCGCTCCCTAATACTTTCGAAAATACTCATGATTTCCATGGCCGTATTAGGATCAAGATTACCAGTGGGCTCGTCCGCAATAATCAACTTCGGATCATTGACAATGGCCCTGGCAATAGCCACACGTTGCTGCTCGCCGCCGGACAATTCTGTGCTTTTGCAGGATGCTTTATCGGCCAACCCTACATATGCCAGCACTTTCATTACCCTGGGTTTAATCAACTTGTTAGGTGCTTCCGTAACCCGCATGGCAAAAGCCACATTCTCAAAAACAGTCCTGTCCGGCAAAAGCCGGTAATCCTGAAACACAATCCCCAACCGTCTCCTCAGTCCCGGAACTTCATCATTAGTCAAAGCGACAATATCCACACCATTAACAAAAATGCTGCCCCTGTCCGGTTTGATTTCCCTGAACAAAAGCTTTATAAAAGTAGATTTTCCCGCACCGCTGGGGCCCACCAGAAACACAAACTCACCTCTGGCAATATGAAGACTGATATCATGCAAAGCATACTGCCTGCCGTCGTATGATTTGCACACATTCATCATTTTTAACAACTAAACAATCTCCTTTCCAACATAGCACTGAGCAAACTGTTATTCTCAACAGCCGCCGCCTGCAATTTACTCAAATCAATGTCATAATCCTGCACCAGACGCACTGCACTCAAAATCTTTTCCGTAGTGAGATTTTCAACCCTGCCAGCGGAACAAATGCCTAACTTTTTTACAAAACTTTCCACCTTCGGATCATATTCTAAAGCAACAGATGGTATCTTCATCACAGAAGCGAAAACCAAACTGTGCAACCGCATCCCGATAAGCAATGAAAGATTGCCAATTACGCTGAGCATTTCCTCCGTACTGCACACCCTGTCCAAAATCTTGGTGGGATGCCGCAGGGCCCGTTGTAGCTTCCTTCCTACTACCATATCCCCAGGATATTGGAAAGGAATAATATAAATTCGTTTGCCCTGATCCGCCAAAACATCAAGGGCATCCACCAGGGCACCCAAATATCTGTCATTATCCCAGGAACGGACCGCAACCCCGACAACTTCCGTCTCACCGGTCAGTCCGCTGCGTCCAAGCAGTATCCTGCCGTCATCCAAATCCGCCTTTGGCAACATAAACACCGCATCCGCAGTTACTCTCATATGCTCCGAAGTCAGACCCAAAGTCCGCAAAAATTCAAATGACTCCCCGTCCCGAACCGTAATAAAATCCACCCTTTTCAAGACCTTGCCGGTCAACCACCTCATAAAAGAACTGGTGATGGGCCCGACCCCTTGGGCATAAAGCATTACCGGCCTGCCCAAAAGTTTTGCCAAACAAATCAACCCCAAATAATAGAATAAACTTCTCTTGCTGGTAACATCCTGCAACAAACTGCCGCCGCCACTGACAAACACGTCGCAATCCTTCATTTTGGAAAGAATTTTCCACAAATGAAAACGGTGAATGCTCTCCACTTCATGGGTCATCGCCGTATTGACCGGATTTCCACTGATAATGGTAAAATCTGCCTGGGGCAGCAACCGGCGCATACTGGTCAGCATGGCCAACAGAATGGCCTCATCCCCGGCATTGTTGAAACCATAATATCCGGAAATCACAATCTTCAACTTACTCTTCGTTTTTAAGTCCATCCGCAAACTTACCAATCTCAATCAATACCGTCACCAACAAAACCCCTATGACAACCCCAAACACATATCCCCCTGCGGCACGTGCCATACTCATGAGGAAAGGGCTGCGCATATGACAAAAGGTTTCCACCAAAGAAACCTGACCCACAGTGGCACCAATAATAAAACACAATTTCCAAAACCTTGGCCAAGCCCTGTGACAGGCCAAAACCAAAAGGCAAAAGGCCACATGCCCGATAAGAAACTCCTTGGCCCTTGGACGGGCATACAAATGTTCCTCCAACCAATAACGCATATTCAACTCAATTTGCGGCACCGGCAACTGCCAGGCATGACCCGTTCGCCCCACAAACACATACAATACAGTACCCGCCAATACCAAACCTGCAACTATCAGCAACATATTTTTCAATGTGAAACACTTTCTCAACAGTACTTTGGTCTGATGCCAATAATCTCCGCTGGAAACACAATTTCTGTAACCCAAAATATCATATTTTTTAAGACAAATAATCAGAATAAACAACAGCGGCAACAGGAAAGTCAGCTTCACCCCTCTATAGAAATCAATCTCCAATAGAAATCTGGTATCCGTAAGAATGGCCGCCAAAAGACAGGCGCCGCATAAACTGAAGAACACCGCCAAAAGCAGGCTGATAGCACAATTGGCCAAAATTTGCAACGGGGGAACATCATCTATATCGTCCAACATATCCGTAACATAGTACATACTGAGCACAGGAAAACTGATGGCCGCCAAAAATGCCGCAACCTGATGGGTAAACGTGGCACTGACGAAATTGCCGAACAACCCCACACCCGTTACCATACCCCAACATACCACAGTACTGCCGTAACCCCAACCCAAAATGCTTTGGCACAGGAGCATAAACGCCGCCACAATACCCGCAATGACAGGAATCAACAACACCCGATTGGGAAAATAGGTCTCAAAGGGTCTGGCCAAACCTATCTTAAAGCCCCGTTTCTCCACATTTTGTGAAATTTCATGGACATATTTCAAATTGGTTTCAATCAGATTATCCCCCTTAAGGAAAGGCAGAATAATATTCAGACGGATATGCCTTTCATCATCCGCCACCGCCCAACGCCGCAAAGCGTCCTTATATGTCAACTTATCCATTTCCCTAAAATCAATGAGATAAGCCCTAAGAACGCTATAATTCCTTTGCTGGGCCAATTCCAGCTGCCCCTTGTTAGGAAAAAATCCCAACTGGGTGTAATGCTCCTGCAAAACCAAATACTGCCGCTCCATAAGGGATGCCACCCGGTTAACCAAGTCGGTCCCCCCAAAAACCGAACGATTGGCAGACATCATAGCATAGACAGGAACCCCGGCGTCCTTCAACCGTTTAAAATACTGCTCCACATCCCTCTCAGTAATCCCATCAAAACTCTCCGGGGCAACAATCAAATTGAAACCCAACTTGTAAAACTTCTGCAATTCATGGGTCATAATCCCCAACGGCAGCTGCTGCACCGCCCTACGTAGATGCATATTGTACCGGTCAACCGGTTTGGTGTCACCCCTCAGGAACATCTTCCGCTCCGGGTATTCCCCCTCCAAACCGACCCTGTCCCCATAGCGTCTCCTTGCTCCGGCCAGCACTTCATCAAAAATATTGCTATGGGTCTCCGAAACAACAGCCACGCCGTCCCGAATCTCCAACCCGACGGCACCTGTTCTGGCCAGCCGTTCCAAAGTTGCGTCCGTGAGCACAATGGTATTAATCCCGTTACGTCGCAACCGCTTTAACAAATCCGCCTCGGTATCATAGTATGCTTCCACATCCGAAGTATATTTCCCCGCTGCATTAATCAGCTCATAACAATCCTGATACCGCACGGCCTGGGCCACCGTTTTATTATTTATCTCCAATCCCAGTCGTGGTGTAAGCACAAAACTTGCAGCCACCAGGGCCATTAAAATCATAAATATGGCCAGTCTGAAAAAACTCTGATTTCTTAACTTCATACCTTCCTCTGCTGACTCCGCAAATAACTTTCCACAAACTTCCGCAAATCACCGTTCATTACGGCACCGATATTGCCGCTCTCGCAACCGGTGCGATGGTCCTTGACCAAAGTATAGGGCTGGAACACATAGGAACGGATTTGGCTGCCCCATTCAATGGCCTGATAATCACCGGCTATCTCATCAATTTTGGCATCCTGCTTCCGTTTCTCATACTCATACAGCTTTGCCCTCAACATAGTCATACACATGGCCCTGTTCTGAATCTGACTGCGTTCATTCTGACACTGCACCACTATACCCGTAGGCAGATGGGTCATACGCACTGCACTG
>JAZLMD010000082.1:0-15155 GCA_045598465.1 Acidaminococcaceae bacterium
GGCACTGTTGAAAGTGCTGTTAGATGATTATGAAGATAAAAATCCTTTCGAACAAGAAAAGGTTGAAACAGAACAAAATTCTGAAGATGAAATAAAGATTGAATATCCGCGTACAATTAAAGATGCTTTGAAGCGAGCAAAACAAGACAAAATGGAGCTGGAAACTCTGCTGTATCTTGTAAATATTTTGGTTAAGGGAATCAAAAATATAAAATAAAATGGGAGCAAACAATTTGTGGAGTAAAATGTTTGGCATGTATTTTTGAGGAAGGGTATCTCATGAGAAAGTTGATGAAGAGTGGTTGAATACATTCAGACATATCGCTTCGCTCCAGCCATCAGCCAATAGTAGTCAGGGTTCAGAAAAGTTGGCAACAATACGAACTTTACTCAACACTGATGGCTGAACCCTCAACTCTGGCAGGCGACTTGAGGTCCACCGTCCCTTTAGGTGCGGACGAGAGTCAGTATATTGCTGATTTTCTCTGAATTCTGGAGCGAAGGCGATACCTTGATGGTCGGATAGGGAAAACAAACCCACCTTGCTGAGTTCCAGCAAGGTGGTTTTGTTTTTGGCAGGGGCAGAAGGAATCGAACCCTCAACCAACGGTTTTGGAGACCGCTACTCTACCAGTTGAGCTATACCCCTATATGGAGCGGAAAACGAGGCTCGAACTCGCGACCCCAACCTTGGCAAGGTTGTGCTCTACCACTGAGCTATTTCCGCAATTGGCGACCCGGACGAGACTCGAACTCGTGACCTCCGCCGTGACAGGGCGGCATTCTAACCAACTGAACCACCGGGCCGGACCTAACGATTAGGCGTTAACTTTTTTTGCCAAAGAAGATTTTTTCCGTGCAGCAGAATTCTTGTGAATTACATTCTTGTGTGCTGCTTTATCAATCAAACCGGATGCGACCTTCAATGCTGCAGCTGCTTCCTCTTTTTTGCCGGCTTCGGCGAGGGTGGCAACTTTGTGGCTGGCAGTACGTACTGCACTCTTGAGTTGAGCGTTCTTGGCATGACGTTCTGCATCGGTTTTTACGCTACGGATAGAAGCTTTAATATTAGGCATGTTTACCTCCATAAATTTCGATACCGAAGTATTCTACCACGCAATTTGATTTTTGACAAGATATTTTTTAGATTTTTATTGCTACTTTTATTTCGGTACTTTATAATGGAGCATATTTATTTGTAGGAGTAGGGAATGGATCGCACGCATATTCGTAATTTTTCTATCATCGCCCATATCGATCACGGTAAATCCACTTTGGCGGACAGGTTGATTGAGACCACGGGAACACTTTCCAAGCGGGAAATGGAAGAGCAGATTTTGGATTCTATGGATTTGGAGCGGGAGAGGGGTATTACCATCAAGGCCCAGGCCGTCCGCAGCATTTATAAGGCCCGTAACGGGGAGGAGTATATGTTGAATTTTATTGATACTCCCGGCCATGTGGATTTCAATTATGAGGTAAGCCGCTCTTTGGCGGCCTGCGAGGGGGCTTTGCTGGTTATTGATGCCACCCAGGGGATTGAGGCCCAGACCCTGGCCAATGTTTATTTGGCTTTGGATAATGATTTGGAGATTATTCCTATTATCAACAAGATTGATTTGCCCAGTGCGGACCCGGAGCGGGTGATGAAGGAAGTGGAGGAGGTTATCGGTATTGATGCCTCGGATGCCATTCTTTGCAGTGCCAAAACCGGTGAGGGGATTGAGGAAGTGTTGGAGGCCATTGTGGCCCGGGTTCCGGCTCCTGCGGGTGAGGAGTCGAAACCTCTGAAGGCATTGGTGTTTGACAGCAAGTTTGATGCCTATAAGGGCGTGATGCTGTATGTCCGTTTGTATGAGGGTGTGTTGCGTCCGGGGATGAGGATCCGTATGATGGCCACCGGGGTGGAGTATGATGTTACGGAAGTGGGGATTTTCAAGCCCAATATTACGAATGTTGACCAGTTGAAGGCGGGACAGGTGGGCTTTTTTGCCGCTTCCATTAAGACCGTGAAGGATGCCCGTGTGGGTGATACGGTGACGGATGCGGAGAATCCTGCGGAGCAGGCCCTGCCCGGTTACAGGCACGCCACACCTATGGTGTTTTGCGGACTTTATCCGGTGGAGAATGTGGATTATGACAATCTCAGGGATGCTTTGGAGAAATTGCAGCTGAATGATGCGGCCCTGGTGTTTGAGCCGGAGACCAGCGTGGCCCTGGGTTTCGGTTTCCGTTGCGGTTTTTTGGGGTTGCTGCATATGGATGTTATCAAGGAGCGTTTGGAGCGGGAGTACGATTTGCGGCTGATTACTACGGCCCCCAATGTTGTCTATCAGATTTTTTACACCAACGGGGACGTGAAGCTGATTGAGAACCCCTGTCTGTTCCCTGACCCCAATGTGATTGATCATGTGGAGGAACCTTTTGTTAATGCCACCATTATTGTACCTAAGGAGTATGTGGGGCCGGTGATGGAGCTGAGCCAGGAGAAACGTGGTGTTTATGACAATATGACCTATTTGGATGAAAACCGGGTTATGTTGCACTATGCCCTGCCTTTGGCGGAAATTATTTTTGATTATTTTGACAAATTGAAGTCCCTGACCAGGGGTTATGCTTCTTTGGATTATGAGTTGGCAGGTTACCGGGACACCAATCTGGTGAAGGTGGATATTCTTTTGAACGGGGAGACGGTGGATGCCCTTTGTGCCATTGTACATAAGGAGAATGCCCAGCGGCGGGGACGTGCCCTGGTTGAAAAACTGCGGAGTTTGATTCCCAGGCAGCAGTTCCAAATTCCGGTGCAGGCGGCCATCGGCAGTAAGATTATTGCCCGTGAGGATGTGGCGGCCCTGCGGAAGGATGTGCTGGCCAAGTGCTACGGTGGCGATATCAGTCGTAAGAAGAAACTTTTGGAGAAACAGAAGGAAGGCAAGAAACGCATGAAGCAGGTGGGCAGTGTGGAGCTGCCACAGGAGGCCTTTATGGCGATTTTGAAGATGGATAAATGAGGGTTGAGCCAACAGGGTTCAGAAGTAAGGAAGGTAAATGTGAATGAATTTGAAGTGGCACATGGCGTATATGTTCATGTGCCATTTTGCAAGGAAAAATGTTTATATTGTGATTTTTTCAGCAGGCCCCACCTTAGTACTGAGGTTATGGAGCGGTACGGGGCGGCGGTGGTGCGGGAGATTGCCGCCAGGGCAGGGGAGGCGGAGGACCTGGCAGAAGGGGCCAGCGTTTATTTTGGCGGGGGTACGCCCAGTTGGCTGCCTCCGGGTGCAGTAGAGAAAATTGTTGTTGCATTGAAGAAATACGGTTTTTGGCGAAGTCCGGTGGAGGCCACCATTGAGTGTAATCCGGGAACGGCGGATGTTGAAAAACTTTTAGCATACAGGGAGATGGGGTTTGACCGCATCAGTTTCGGGGTGCAGAGTTTTAATGATGGTGAGTTGAAAACTATCGGTCGGATACATAATGCCCAACAGGCCTTGGAGGCAATTCAAATGGCTAAGGAAGTAGGTTTTGAGCGGATTAATGCGGATTTGATGTACGGTTTGCCCGGTCAGACATTACAGAGTTTGGAGCAATCTTTGACGCAAATGGCGGCATTGGATTTGGAGCATATTTCCGTTTACGGTTTGATTTTGGAGGAGGGTACGCCTTTGGAAGGGCTTGTGACCGCAGGGCGTGTGGTTTTGCCGGGGGATGAAACCGTTGACGGGATGTACGATTTGGTGATGGGTTATCTGCCCCGGGCGGGGTATGAACGCTATGAAATCAGTAATTTTGCCAAAGCGGGGGGATATTCCCGACATAATTTGGTGTATTGGAACTATCAGCCCTATTTGGGATTCGGTGCGGGTGCCACCGGTTTTGACGGCCTGTCCCGCCGCAAGGGGGTGGAGAGCATTGAAAAATATATTGAGAATCCTCTGGAGGGGGAAAGGGAAGAACTTGTGGCGGAGGATGTTTTTTCTGAATATCTCTTTATGAATTTGCGGAAGAAGGATGGGGTTAGTTTGGCGGAATTTTGGCGGCGCTACCAAGGGGTTTGGGCGGATTTTGATTTTGGTGCATATTTTGACAAAATCCGGGGCAAATTGCGGGGAGTAAAATACGGTGATTTGGTCAGGTTTAGGGATGATGACCAATTTGCTTTGACGGAAAGGGGATTTGCTCTGGGAAATGTAGTTTTTCTTGAATGTTTGCAGGATTGAGTATATAATAGGACAAATTCTTTACATTAGGAGAGTAATTATGTCAGAAGTAAGGGTAAGATTTGCTCCCAGTCCAACTGGGTATTTGCATATTGGTGGTGCCAGGACGGCACTGTTCAATTGGCTTTTTGCCAGAAAAATGGGTGGGAAGCTGATTCTGCGTATTGAGGATACGGATATTGACCGCTTGAAGGCGGACAGTGTGAGTCAGATTCTCACCAGTTTGAAGTGGTTGGGCATCAACTGGGACGAGGGGCCTGAGGTGGGGGGGCCGGCGGGTCCCTATGCCCAAACGGAGCGTTTGGATATTTATCGGGAGTATGCGGAGCAGTTGCTGAAGGAAGGCAAGGCCTACCGTTGTTTCTGCACCTCCGAACAATTGGAAGCGGAGCGGGAGAAACAGAAGGCGGCCAAGCAGCCCTTCCGTTACGCCAGGACCTGCAGGAATCTGACGGAGGAAGAGTGTCAGAGGCGGATTGCTGCGGGGGAGAAATTCTCCGTCCGTATCAAAATTCCCGTTGAGGGAAATATTGTTGTTCATGATTTGATTCACGGGGATGTAAATTTTGATTTGACCCAGTATGACGATTTTGTAATTATGAAATCCAACGGCATGCCCACCTATAATTTTGCCGTATGTGTGGACGATCATCTGATGGGTATGACCCATGTGCTGCGGGCGGAGGAACATTTGAGCAATACCCCCAAGCAACTTTTTGTTTATGATGCTTTCGGCTGGGAGCCGCCCAAATTTGGCCATATGTCAATGATTTTGGCTCCGGACCGTTCCAAGCTTAGCAAGCGTCACGGGGCAACCAGCGTGGAGGAGTTCAGGGATAAGGGCTATTTGCCCCAGGCCATTGTGAATTATTTGAGTTTGTTGGGTTGGAGCAGCGGTGACGAAAAGGAAATCCTTACTATGGAGGAAACTGTCAAGGCCTTCCGTTTGGAGGATATGAGCAAGAAAGCCGCCATTTACGATACGGTTAAGCTGACTTGGATGAACGGGCAGTATCTTAGCGAATTGCCTTTGGATAGCATTTGGCCGGATATGCGGGACTATTTCGTGAAAAGCGCCTTGGTGACGGAGGAATTTATGGCCGGTCATGAGGATTATATGCGGCATCTGGCGGACGTGGTGCGGGTGCGGGTTAAGACATTGCAGGAAGTGGTGGATGCTTCCACTTATTTCTTCCGTGACTTTGCCGAATATGATGCCAAGGGCGTGGCCAAGCAGTTCAAGAAGGAAACTATACCGGTGCTGCAGGCCTGTCTGGAAGCACTGAAGGCCGACCGGGAGTTCAGTTTGACCAGTACGGAGAAGACCTATAATGATTTGGCGGAGAAGTTGGGACTGGGATTGGGTAAAATCATTCAGCCCAGCCGTCTGGCCCTCACAGGGCGTACGGTGAGTCCCGGTATGTTTGATGTGATGGTTCTTTTGGGCAAGGAAAAAACCCTGGCCCGTCTGCAGCAGGCCATCGACTATATTGCAGGATTGGGGACTGAGGAATGAAGAAGTTTATTGCTGTTTTACTGTTCATGGTGAGCATGGCGGGTGTATGTTTTGCTGAGCAGAATATTACTGTTCTGAAATACAAAGTGAAGTGTGCCGGGGCTGAGGGTGTTATTCCCTATATTGACGGCACTGCATCGGAGGACTACGAGAAGATGGCCAATAAGGTTGTCTTTGACATGGTGAAGAAAATCGTTAGGGCTGTGGGCAACAAGGGTACGTTCAGTTATGCGGTGCAGCTCAACCGTTCCAGCGTAGTTTCCGTTCTGTTGAAGGCCGAAAACGACGGAAAAGAATGCTATACCGGGCTGAATTTGGATCTGACCAAGGGCAATGATGCTTCCATCCATGAATTCTTTGTGGCGGATGACAATATCAAGAAGCTGTTGGGTGATTACAAGGCCTATTTGCTGACGGACCGGGGGGTTTATTTGCAGGATGATGTAAAGGGAAAATTCAATCGTTTTCTTCCCTATTCCCAGTTGTTGCCCAGTGTCAGGATTGGTGAGGCGGGACGTTTGTTCCAGATTGCCCGCCTGTCCCGCCGTTGTGAAGGCAAGGTGTTGATTGTTCCTCCCCATAGTTTGATTGCCATTCAGCTGGATGCCAATCCCTCCACCGGTTATCATTGGGATGCCGTCCTGCCGGAGAGCGGCAAGATTATCAAGGTGGCCTCCAGTTTTATCCTGCCGCCCCAGGAAAAGGCCAGGACCGGCGTGCCCGGCAAGGAGATAGTTTTCCTCTATGCGGATGATACCGGCCTTTATGATGTGGAATTCCAATACAAGCGGGGTTGGGAGAAATTTAATATTGATAAGTTTCAAGTGACTGTGTCTGTGAGGGAGTAATGTTTAGTCAAATCGTCAGTTTTACCCTTTTGGGAAAATCCCATACTATCAGAACTTCGGAAAATCCTGAGACCATCAGGGCAACTGCTGCCCTGGTGGATAGTAAAATCAGGGCCCTGGCAGAAAAGCGGGGGATGGAACCTTCTGAGGACTTTGGTCTTTTGGCCGCTTTGGAGTTGGCAGGGGAACTTTACAAATTGCGCAGGGATTATCGGCGGCTGATGACTTTGGCAGAGGAAGATAATGGGTAGGGCTAAATATTTGGAGTTGCTGGCCCCCGCAGGAAGTTGGGAAGCCATGACCGCAGCGGTGTACGCCGGTGCGGACGGGGTTTATTTGGCCGGCAAATCCTTTGGTGCAAGACAATATGCTGATAATTTTGACCGCAGGGAGTTGGAACAGGCGGTCCTTTTTTGTCATCTTCACCGGGTACGGCTTTATGTTACTGTCAATACTTTGGTGGATGACGGCGAAATGAAGGAGCTGACCGACTATCTGTTGTTTTTGGACGGTATCAAAGTTGACGGCATTATTGTGCAGGATTTGGGTGTGGTGGCTTTAGCGAGGAAGGTTGTGCCCCGTCTGCCCCTGCACGCCAGTACTCAAATGACTTTGACCAATTCCAAGGGGGTGGAGTTTGCCCAATCCCTGGGTATTGTCCGCTCTGTTTTGGCCAGGGAATTGAGTTTGCAGGAAATTGCCGCCGCTGTGGAGACGGGCAGTGAGATTGAAACTTTTATCCATGGTGCATTGTGTATCTGTTATTCCGGTCAGTGCCTTATGAGCAGTATGATTGGGGGCCGCAGTGGGAACAGGGGGCGTTGTGCCCAACCCTGCCGTTTGCCCTATGACCTGGTTGACAGGGATGGAAAGAAATTGTTGGAAAACAGCGGCGTGGGGCAATATCTGTTGAGTCCCAAGGATATGAACACTTTGGAAATCCTGCCCCGGCTGATTGAGGCGGGGGTTACCAGTTTCAAGATAGAGGGCCGCATGAAGCGTCCTGAATATGTGGCTGTGGTGGTGGATATTTACCGCCGGGCTATGGATGCCTATTTGGCCGGCAAATTTTATGTTTCGGAGCAGGACAGACAAAATGTTGAGCAGATTTTTAATCGTGACTTTACTACGGCCTATTTGGAGGGAAGGCCGGGCAAGGAGATGATGAGTCACCGCCGTCCCAATAACCGGGGGGTTCTGGTGGGCCGGGTGGCCAGGATTTTCAATGGCCAGGGTTTGGCGGAAATCAAGGTTGAGAAGGAATTGCATTCGGGGGACGGTCTGGAGTTTTGGGTTACTACCGGTGGCCGGGCGGGCAGTGTGATTGAGAGTATGACGGTGCATAATGAATCTGTTTCCATTGCCCATCCGGGGGAGCTGGTGAAAATTGCCATTCCCAAGGGTGTCCGCTGCAACGACAGGGTATTCCGTACCCTGGACAGCAAGCTGATGGCCTATGCGGAACATTTCTACAAAGATGTGCAGGAAAGAATTCTTGTTTCTGTGACGGTGACGGCAAAATTGGGGATGCCTTTGCAAATCACTTTTACTGATGATGAGGGCAACAGGGGTGTGGGGCGGACGGATTTTTTGGCGGAGCCGGCTAAAAAGCATCCTTTGGAAAAGGAAACAATTTTGAAGCAGATTCAGCGTTTGGGCAATACGGAGTACGGCATGGGTAAGGCGGAGTTCCAGATTGAACCCGGTATTATGGTGCCTGTGAGTGAAATTAACGAGGCCCGTCGCCGGGCGTTGGAAGATTTGACGGGTAACAGGTTGGCGGCCTTCGGGAGAAGCGAGACCTGTTTAGACGAACAGATAACGGCGGACGGCGGATATTTGAAGGATGAAGGACGGAAAAAAATTTGCCCTGTTCCTGCCAAGAGTTGCTTAACCGTGCATTGCGATACTTTGGAAAAGGTGCAGGCGGCTTTGGAGGTGGGGGCGGAGCGGATTATCTTTGGCGGGGATGCTTTCGCCACCAAGATTATCACTGAGCAAGATTACCGGCAGGTACTGACCCTGTGCCGCAGGGCGGGCAGGGAGATTGCCTTTGCCACTCCGAGAATAGTCAAGGAAAACCAGTTGGAGTTTTTCCGCAATCTTTTCAGGTTGTGGGAGGAATTGCAGCCGGACTATGTTTATATCAACAATCTTTCCCTAATGCGGCTGGCGGAGGAATTTAACCGTTTTCATGTGTGGGCGGACGGTTCTTTGAACATTTTTAATTCTGTTGCTGTGGGCTTTTGGCAGGAAAGGGGTGTGGAGGGTGTAACCCTGAGCCAGGAGCTGACCCTGCAGCAAATCAGGAACATTACGGACCAAGCAAGTTTGCCGGTGGAATGTTATATCCAAGGACGTACGGAAATGATGGTGTCGGAATATTGTGTGGGCGGTTCTTTTTTGGGTGAGTTGCATAAAGGGGATTGTCAATTTAAATGTTGCGAAAAATTGTTTTTGAAAGACAGGCAGGAGGCGGAATTCCCGGTGGTGGGTGACCAGTACTGTCGGATGCATGTGCTGAATTCTGTGGAACTTTCTTTGGCGGCCAATATTCGGGAAGTTCTGGAAGCCGGGGTTACATCACTGCGTGTGGATGGCAGGTATTATTCGGCGGAGGAATTGAAGAATTTAACCGTAATGTACCGTGATATTTTGGATGGGAAGAAATCCTTGGGGGAGAATCTTCCCCATACAACCAGAGGGCACTATTTTAGGGGAGTGGAATGAATTTTAGGTTTTAGGTTTCAGGTTTCAGGTGTCAGGTGCCGGGATTAAAGGCACAGGGGGCAAGAAGCAGGGGAGTTGGGATGAATTTATTTGCTACTAAAATTTTAGAATTTGACAAGGTTAAGGACTTACTGGCGGACAAGGCGGCCACTCATTTGGGCAGGGCGGCCGCAGAGAGCGTCCGGGTGGAGAATGATTATCAAAAAGTGCAGGACCTGCAACAGGAGACCGAGGAAGTTATCAGGATTTTTGATGAGGGGCAGCGATTGCCTTTCGGGGGTTGCTATGATATTACCGCTTTGTTGAAACGGACGGAAATAGGCAGTATCTTGGAGCCGGAGGAATTGCTGCAGGTGGGTTCAACTTTGAGTTCCATAAATGCCATGAAAAATTTTTTGGCGGTGGAACGGGGGACGGCTCCCGGATTGGCAATCATTGGTGACGAACTGGTTTTCTTCAGCAAGTTGGAAAAGCAAATCAACAGTATTGTTGATGAACACGGGGTGATGAAGGATAACGCCAGCCCCAAGTTGGGCAGTTTGCGTAGCGCCATTAGTGATGCCAAAAACAAGGTGCGGCAGCATTTGGACGGTATTTTGCATAACAGCGGTTACCAGAAATATTTTCAGGAAAACCTGGTCACCATGCGTGGGGACAGGTATGTCATTCCAGTGAAGCAGGAATACCGGATGAATTTTCCGGGTATTGTTCACGACCAGAGCAGCACCGGCGCCACATTGTTTATTGAGCCCCTGGCGGTGGTGAATTTGAATAACGATATCAAACGGTTTTTGGCGGAGGAAAGGCAGGAAATTGAGAGAATCCTGAGGCAAATCACCGCCAATATCGGTGCTGAGGCCGGGGAGGTGTGGCGGTGCCTGAAAATTATGGTGCGGTTGGACGTAATCAGTGCCAAGGGTCTGTTGGCTCTGGAACAGCACGGGGTCCGGCCCCAGCTTTCCACGGATTACCGGGTACGTATCCATCAGGGACGGCATCCCCTGCTGGACCCTAAGAAGGTGGTTCCTTTGGATTTGACTATTGGTGACGGGTATACCATGCTTTTGATTACCGGCCCCAATACGGGGGGCAAGACGGTGGCTCTGAAGACCTTGGGCCTGTTTGCCCTGATGGCCGGTGCGGGATTGTATTTGCCCGCATTAAATGTGGAAATTCCTGTTTTTGAAGCGGTGTATGCGGATATTGGGGATGAGCAGAGTATTGAGCAATCTTTAAGCACCTTTAGCGGTCATATGAAGACGGTGATAGAAATACTTGCTTCCGCCGGTAAGGGTGATTTGATTTTGATAGATGAACTTTGTGCCGGTACGGACCCCAATGAGGGGGCGGCGCTGGCCATGAGCATTCTTGATAATTTGAACAGCCGTGGCATTATGACCATGATTACCACCCATTACAGTGAGTTGAAGACCTTTGCCTACAACCATCCCGGTATGCTGAATGCCAGTGTGGAGTTTAATCAGGAGACATTGCTGCCCACCTACAAATTGCTCTTGGGTGTGCCGGGCAGCAGCAATGCTTTTAATATCAGCCGCCGCATGGGGTTGCCGGCGGAACTGGTGGATAAGGCAGGGGCCATGTTACAGGAAGAACATCGGCACATGGAAAAGGTGCTGAATGACCTGGAGGAAAAACGGCGTAATTTTGAAATCAGCCGGGACGAGATAGAGGAAATGCGTTTTGAAACGGAGAAGCTGAGAAACCAGCTGTCCTATCAGAAACGGGAATTTATGAAGGAACGGAACACTTTGCTGCGGAAGGCCCGGGAACAGGCGGATGAAATTTACCGTTCCAGCCGTCGGGAGGCGGAAATCATTCTTAAGGAGCTTAGGGCGCACAAGAAGGTTTTTGATGAGAAGGAACTGCAGCGGCTGACGGAGATGGCAAGAACGTCCCTGTATAAAGATTTTTCGGTGGATCAGGAGCTTCCGGAGGGCCAGCCCCTTACTATGGAGAAGGCCCAACCGGGTCAAAATGTTTTTGTAAAATCCTTGGGCAAGAACGGCAGGATTCTTACGAAAAATGCTCACGATGTAACAATTCAGATGGGGATTTTACGGATGAATCTTGCGGCTGAGGATTGCATATTGACAGTAGTTCAACCCACGGATATAATGAACCAGGATAGTAAGCCCCGCAAGGTAAAAAATAGCAGGGAAAAGCTTATTTTCGGCAAGGTGCAAAATTCCAAATTGGATGTGGATTTGCGGGGAATGATGGTAGAGGAGGCCCTGCCGGTTATTGACAAGGCCGTTGACGATGCCATGCTCAGCGGCATAGGACGACTGAGGATAGTCCACGGCAAGGGAACCGGTGCCTTGAAAGCGGGGGTGGTGCCTTATCTGAAAGGCCATCCTATGGTGAAGTCGGTTCGGGAGGCGGCCAATGAAGAGGGGGGCGCCGGAGTAACAGTAATAGAATTAGTATAGGAGGAAAGAGATTATGACTATGATTTGCGGAAATCATGCCCGGGGGAAATGTGTGCATGACCAGATTTTTGAAGCCAATGCACAGGCGGTGGCTGCTGCTGCTAAATTTGGTAAGGAAAATGTTATTAATGCCACCATTGGTTCCATTCAAGATGAAAATGAGAAATTGGTCTGCCTACCCACGGTGGAGAAGGTGTTTAAGGGTTTGCCCATGAATGAAATTGCGGCCTATGCCCCCATCAGCGGCATTGAAGAATATTTGGATTTGGTGCAGGAGGCAACCTTCGGAAAATTCCGTCCCCAGGGGGTATATACTGCGGCTGTTGCCACCTCCGGCGGCAGTGGCGGCATTCATCATGCGGTCTGGAACTATATGGATGAGGGTGATACTGCCCTTTGCGGCGATTGGTTCTGGGGTGCTTACAGAATTATTTGTGATGCCCTGATGAGAAAACTGACCACCTACAAAATGTTTGACGATGATTTGAAGTTTAATTTTGCGGCGTTGGAAGCCAAGATAAAAGAACTTTTGGCCAAGCAGGAACGGCTGCTCTATATCCTTAATACGCCGGGGCATAATCCCACCGGTTTCAGTATCAGTGAAGAGGATTTCAGTAAGGTGCTGGATATTTTGAAACGGCAGAGTGGGGCCTTCGGTAAACCCATCACTTTGTTGTTGGATGTGGCTTATATTGATTTCAGTGGTGACAAGGATGAGGTAAGAAAATTTTTCAGACAGTTGGAAAACCTCCCCAGCAACATCTTTACTGTTATTTGCTATTCCATGTCCAAAGGTTTTACCATGTACGGCCAGCGTACCGGTGCTATGATTGGATGTTCCACGGATAAGGAGGTTGTCAAGGAATTTGCTGAAATCAACCAATACATATCCCGTGCCACCTGGTCCAATATCAATAGGGCTTGCCAAAAGACCTTAATCGCCATTTACAAAGACCCTGCCCTGTTGGAGGCCATTGAGACGGAACGGGCAGAATATTATTCTATGTTGAAGAAAAGAGCGGATCTCTTTACGGAGGAAGCCCAGGCCTGCGGCCTGAGGATGATTCCTTATGTGGCAGGATTCTTCATGTCCATCCCTACCACCAAGTCCAAGGAAGTGTGCGAAGAATTGAAGAAGGAACAGATTTACTGTGTGGCATTGGCTGCCGGCGTGCGGGTGGCTATCTGCGGTGTATGCCTGCCCAAGGTTAAGGGGCTGGCCAAGAAAATTAAAGACGCCATGGATAGAGTGGGGGCATAATGGCGACATACAAATTGAACTACGCCCCGGTGGTACAGGCGGCGTTTGATGAAAATGAACGTATTGCCGAGTTGTTCAATTGCAAAACCGTCAAGGATATAAATCGCCTAATCAAGAACAAACTTACGGACGGGCTTGTTCTCATCAGTGAGGCCATTCAGGAACGAAAATTTGCCAAGGCGGCGGATGATATTGCTGCCCATCCGGAGACCAAGATTATCCTGATAGCCGGACCCAGCAGCAGCGGCAAAACCACCTTCACCCAGCGGCTTCGTGTTCAGTTGGGAACTTATGGTATTATGGCTATGTCCCTGTCTATGGATAACTATTTTGTTGACAGGGTTGATACGCCCCTGCGTCCCGACGGAACGTACGACTTTGAATCCCCACAAGCCATGGATTTGGATCTTTTCAACAGACAAATTGACCTGATAGCCCAAGGGGCGGAGGTGGAAACGCCTTACTACGATTTTCGCCAGGGGAAAAGGGTATACAGGGGGGATAAAATTCACTTGAAAAAAAATCAGGTGCTTCTGGTGGAAGGAATTCATGCCCTCAACAAGGACCTGGTTCATTTTGAGGACGAAAATAGGGTGATGCGGGTCTATATCACAGTTCTGAATCCCCTGGATAGGGCGGACGGCACCAATGTCAACCCGGCGGATGTGCGTTTGATACGGCGTATTGTGAGGGACAACCAATATCGTAATTTGGACCCTATGACAACCATCAACCAGTGGTCGGCGGTGCGGGAAACGGAAATTGAACGGATTTATCCCAGTGCCAATTTTGCTGACTATATTGTAAATACATCTCTGGTTTATGAAGTCAATGTTCTGAAACCTTATATTCTGCCTTTGCTGAATGATGTTAAAAACCTTTCGGGTGAGCAGGGGGAATTGGTAAGAAATTTATTGGAACTGGTGGATGAATTTGAAGCAATGCCCATGGAGAATATTCCCTTGACCAGTATTATGCGGGAATTCATCGGCGGCAGCACTTTTAAAAAGAGCTTGTAAGCATTGTTTTTAATAAAAAAATCCTGGCGGATATTTCCGTCAGGATTTTTTTATTGATAAAATCTTAAAGTTGTGGAAAGAAGTTCCTGTGATTAGAGCAGTAAAGTCAGAGGTATGTGAACTTCACCCAACCCTAATGCCTACGGCCTAACGCCTAACGCCTAAAGCGAAGCGACATTGTTGTCGGGTTGAAAAAGGTGGTTGAGTTCAGTTCAAGGGTGTGTTCAGGGAATCCTGTTGTTCAAAAATGAAGGCGGGGGAAGGGTAGTAGAACTCGCAATATTGGAAGCTGACTTCCTCCGTGGCAAAGCGTTTCAGCAGTGCCAAACTGGTGCGTTCTTCAAAGTCAATCAGGTTGTCCTTGTTGATATCCGCATCCCGGACGATGACCAAAAGGTAGGGTTGTGCCTCAGGTGCGTCTTCAGGCAGCTGGCTCCTGGGTGTGGTCAGGACGGGGACTATTTGCAAATCTCCGATGGGTTGTTCATTTTCGTTCAGAAGCCGGCAACGGTACACATTGTCGTACAGGGTGCGGGCCAATTTTACGGTGTAACTGGAATTCATTTTTTCTCTCCTTTTTTGTATAGAATATTTTGCCGGTCAGGCAAGGTGGAAGGGAGCAATAACCCTGTCCAAAATACCCTTGATACGGGCGATGGTGATGCCGTAGTTGGTCATGGGGACCCGGGCATCGGCTGCAGTTTTGTAGCGGTATTGCATTTCCCGTTCCGTAAGCATGCAGCCGCCACATTGGATAATGAGTTTGTATTTCTTCAAATCCAAGGGGAAGTCCCCGCCGGCTGTGAAGGTGAATTTTGGTTCTTTGCCGGTGTATTCCCTGATCCAGGCCGGGAGTTTTACCGTACCGATGTCGCCGCACTGGCGGTGGTGGGTGCAACCCTCGCTGATAAGAATTTGGTCAGCGTCCTGAATGTTCTCCAATGCTTTGACGCCCTGAACTGCCTGGGCCAAGTTGCCCTTGTAGCGGGCAAAGAGAATGGAGAAACTGGTGAGTGGGATATCCTTCGGCACAAGTGAGCTGACCTTTTGGAACACCTGGCTGTCGGTAATGACCAATCGGGGTACGGTTTTTGAGTTTGCAATGGTCTTG
>JAZLMD010000083.1:0-2803 GCA_045598465.1 Acidaminococcaceae bacterium
CCCATCGACAGCTTCTTTAACGCTTTGGCGGCAGCGGGGCTGAACGGTTACAGCTTTGTGAATTATCATGAACATGCCATCAGCCGGGGTTCCGCATCCCAGGGGATTTGTTACATTGAGCTGAAGAATAATGCTGATAACAAACATATTTTCGGCGTGGGTATACATAATAATATCAATGAGGCGGCACTGCTGGGCATTCTTTGTGCAGTAAACCGTGATCAAAGGAGGAAAAAATGAAAAATGAGCAACTGACAGGCGCCCAAATCCTTTTGGAGTGCCTGCTGGAACAGGGTGTTGATACAATATTCGGTTATCCCGGAGGCACAATTTTGAATGTGTATGATGCCCTCTACGATTACAAGGACAGGATTAAGCATATTCTGACGGCTCATGAACAGGGAGCCAGCCATGCGGCGGACGGATATGCCCGCTCCACAGGTAAGGTGGGTGTGTGTTTTGCCACCAGCGGTCCCGGCTGTACCAATCTGACCACGGGTATTGCCACAGCCATGATGGACTCTTCTCCGGTGGTGTTTGTTACATGTAATGTGAGCGGGGATTTGTTGGGCAAGGATTCTTTCCAAGAGGTGGATATCACCGGCATTGCCATGCCTATTACCAAATGTAGCTATATGGTAAGTGATGTACACAAACTGCCGGACGTAGTACGTCAGGCCTTTGCTATCGCCCGGGGCGGCAGACCGGGGCCGGTACTGATTGATATTCAGAAACCGGTTACGGCGGCGAAAATGGCTTTTACACCCCTGCCTTTGTCCAAACATTCCGGGGAGGGGCTTTTGGGAGCTTTGATTCGCAGGGCATCCCATAATTTGAAGGCACCGGAACCGGATGCAAACGATATTAAAATTTTGGCGAATATGATTGAAAAGTCCAAAAAGCCCATGTTGATTTGCGGCGGCGGCGTGGTGCGGAGCCGGGCTCATGTGGAGTTCAGAAAATTCGCCAACAAAATTGATGCACCGGTGGCCATTACGGTTATGGGCGGCGGCGGTTTCGACGGACGGGATCCTTTGACCACGGGCATGATTGGTATGCACGGCAGCCAGGCCTCCAATATGGCGGTGGATGCCTGTGATTTGCTGATTGCGGTGGGCTGCCGCTTCAGTGACCGGGTAACTTTGAATCCCAAGAGTTTTGCGGCGAAGGCCAAGGTTGTACAGATTGATATTGACCGCAGCGAGATAAACAAGAATGTTAAAACCGACCACCATATCATTGGTGATGCCAAACAGGTGTTAACCCTGTTGCTGAAACAGGTGAAGGCACAAAAACACAAGGAATGGAAGAAATATGTCTTTGGGTTCCCTACTATAACCGAATATTCTGCAGCCGGCGAAACTTTGAACCCCATGCAAATTTCTGAAACAATCCGCCGGTTGTGCCCGGAGGAAACTATGGTGGCCACGGATGTGGGCCAGCATCAGATGTGGGCTATCCAACATTTCCACTATTCCTATCCGGGGCAATTACTTACAAGCGGCGGTTACGGTACTATGGGTTTCGGTCTTGGGGCGGCCATTGGCGCCAAGGTTGGCAACCCGGATAAAGAAGTGTTGCATATTACCGGTGACGGCTCTTTCCGAATGAATTGTAATGAGTTGTGTACTGAGGAACACTACGGTTTGAAAATTATCACCATCCTTTTCAATAACGGTACATTAGGGATGGTACGCCAGTGGCAGACCTTGATTTATGACAAACATTATTCTCAAACAACTTTGGACAGGGGGCCTGACTTTGTGAAGCTGGCACAGGCCTACGGATTAAACGGGTTCAGAGCCAAAACGGAAAAGGAATTTGAAAAGGCCCTAAAGACGGCTTTGGCATCTGATAAGGGCAGTGTGATAGATTGTATTGTGGATATTGATGAAATGGTTCGTCCCATGGTTCCGGCAGGGGAACGGATTACCCATTTCATTGTAGATTAAGGAGGCGACTATTATGGAAAATAAAATGTTTACCTTGGCGGTACTGGTGGATAATGAAGCCGGTGTGTTAAGTCAGGTGTCCCGCCTCTTTAGCCGCAAGGGCTATAATATTGAGTCATTGGCAGTGGGGCCCACGGATAATCCTGCCGTGTCCCGTATCACACTTGAGATTCTGACTGACGATGACAGAATTACTCTGCTGGCCAATCAGCTGCGGAAACTTCTGCCGGTACACAGTGTGAAGTTGTTAATGCCTGAGCATTCCATCCGCAGGGAATTGGTGCTGATTAAGGTGAGAGCAAAAACTTCCGCCATCCGCAGTGAAATTATTCAGGTGGCTTCCATTTTCCGGGCTAATATCATTGACGTGTCCGTGGGCAGTGTTACCCTAGCCATGATTGGTGACGAACGAAAGCAGGACGGACTTTTAAAAATGCTAGTATCCCACGGGATTTTGGAACTTGTTCGGACCGGTGTGGTTGCTCTGGAACGGGGCGCTTATACTTTGGACGAAGATACCAAAGAGAAGAATGAATTCAATATGGGCAAAAATGTTATGCTTGCGTAAAGCACGATATTTTTCTATAAAAATTTAATTATTTTTAGGAGGTGCCATTATGGCGAAAATGTATTATGAAAAGGATTGTGATTTGAAGTATTTGAACGGCAAGAAAATTGCCATCATCGGCTACGGTTCCCAAGGCCATGCCCATGCTTTGAATCTGAAAGACAGCGGTTGTGATGTTTGTGTGGGCTTGCGTAAGGGTTCCAAGAACTGGGCTGTGGCAGAAAAGGCCGGCTTGAAGGTTAAGGAAATCCCCGAAGCGGCAAAATGGGCTGATATCGTGATG
>JAZLMD010000084.1:0-3294 GCA_045598465.1 Acidaminococcaceae bacterium
GTCATGGATATGATTGACATCGTGGGTATGAAGGGTTTGGACAAGCGCCTGCCCTCCGAACTCAGCGGCGGTCAGCAGCAGCGTGTGGCTTTGGCCAGGGCACTGGTGGCGGACCCATCTGTTATGTTGCTGGATGAGCCCCTCAGTAATCTGGATGCCAATTTGCGTGAGGAAATGCGTTTTGAAATCAAGGATTTGCAGCGTCGTTTCGGTATAACGGTTATGTATGTAACCCACGACCAGGAGGTGGCATTGGCCATTTCTGACAGGATTGCCATTATGGACGCACATGGCAAGATTCGTCAGATTGGCAGTCCCTATGAGATTTTCGAGAAGCCGGCGGATTTGTTTGTCTTCAAGTTTATGGGAGTTGCCAACTTCGTCAATGTGCGTCTTGATGGGGACAAGTATTATTTTGGTAATGGCAATCAGCAAGTTCCCGGGGAGGCGGCTGCCGTATCCGCTGAGGAAAAGGTTTTGGGCTTCCGTCCCTCCGATGTGGTAGTGACCCGTAGCGGTGAAGGCCTTAAGGGGAAGATTGTGAAGGCCACCTACCTTGGCACCACCATGGATTACACCATTGAGATTGACGGGGAGCATTTCCGCACCGCCATCGAGACCCATGAAGCCATTACCAATGATTTGATGTTCAAGGAGGGGGAACCCTGCATAATCAATTTCAGGGCTATTCACTGGTTTGATAAGAAAGAATTGAAGGAGGTGGAAGAATTATGACCAACGGTATAAAGAAGGACAGTGGCTTTGGTCTGGCCCACATCATCCTCTTCATTTCCATTGCCATTCTGGTGGTGTTTGTGGCTTGGCCCGTGCTTCTGATTCTGTTCAATGCTTTCTTTGTTGAAGGCAGTTTCAATACGGCGGATTTCTATGCAGTACTGACTGAACCGGAGACATTTCAGGCCCTGCTGAACTCTTTGTTCATTGCCGGCATGACCACCATTGGATCCACCATTGTAGGCACTTTCTTTGCCTGGTTGGTAACCCGTACGGATTTGCCTTACAAGAAGTTTATGAAGGGGCTGTTCCTGGTGCCTTTCATGTTGCCCAGTTTCATCGGCGCCTTGGCCTGGAAGATGCTTTTGAGCCCCAACAGCGGTTATATCAACACTTTCCTGATGGATCTTTTCGGTTTGCAGGAGCCGGTGTTTAACATTTACACCTACATGGGTATCAGTGCGGTGGAGGTAATGTATCTCTTCCCCTTTGTATTCATTCAGGTGTGCGGCGCCCTGGAGCGTATGGACCCTACATTGGAGGAATCCGCCCGTATCAGCGGGGCGGGGCTTTTCACCATTACCCGCAAGATTACCATTCCTTTGGTGTTGCCCTCCATTATGTCCGGCGCGCTTTTGATTATGCTTTACTCCATGGCCCACTTCGGTACTGTGGCTGTGTTAGGTATTGAGAACGGTATCTATAACATTCCCACGTTGATATACGAAAAGATTCACCAGAGCGGCGGCTCCTTTGAATCCATTCGTACCGGTACCGTGCTTTCCACCGTGCTGGTGGTATCCGCGGCCTGCATTATTTGGGCACAACAGAAGATTTTGAGCCGGGGCCATTATCAGATTATCGGCGGCAAGAGCTTCCGTCCCATGGAGTTGAAACTCCGGGGTTTGCGTTACCCCCTGCTGTTTGCCTGCCTGGCTTACATCGGTTTCACCATTGTCTTGCCAACTATAGTTATCTTCCTGGTGGGCGGTGTATCCACCTATGGTTTGCCCCTTACGTGGGAGAACCTGAGTTTGGCCAACTACAAATACATTCTCTTTGACTATGAAGTCACAAAGGATGCTATCTTTAACTCCGTATCCCTGGGTCTGGTGGCGGCTCTCATCACCATGTTTGCCGGAGTTATGATTTCCTATGTTATTGTCAAGATGCGTGTCAAGGGCAAGGGTATTCTGGAGTTTTTGGGCATGCTGCCCTTCTCCGTGCCCGGTTCCGTTATTGCTTTGGGCGTAATTTTGGCCTGGTCCGGGGCCTTCGGCATCAACCTCTATAACACGGTTTGGATTATTCTTGTTGCCTATATCGCCCGCTATATGGCTTTCTCCTTGAAAGCCAATTCTGCGGCTTTGGAGCAGGTCCATGACTCCCTGATGGAAGCCAGCAGGAGCTGTGGTGCCAGCATGTGGCAATCCCTGAAAGATATTGTCATTCCTTTGGTTCGTCCGGGCATGATTAGCGCTTTCTTCCTGATTTTCCTGCCGGCACTGCGTGAATTGACCGTATCCATTATGTTGTATGCTCCTACCACCCGTACCATCGGTGTTGCCATCTATACTTTGAACGAGGATGGTGAAACTGTTATGAGTACTGCGTTGGCAGGCATTGCACTGATTTTGATTGTGGTTGGTCAGACCCTGATTAACCATTTTACCAAGAAGGCGGGTGAGTAAGATGTCGGATCAAGCATTTGTACGTTTAATCAATGTAACAAAAAAATTCGGTGATGTTACCGCCGTCAACAATTTGAATTTGCAAATCGGCAAAGGGGAGTGCTTCAGCATGCTGGGCCCCTCCGGTTGCGGCAAAACCACCACATTGAGAATGGTGGCGGGTTTTGAAGATTTGACCGATGGTGAGGTTTATGTTGGGGACCAGCTTTTCTCTTCCCCCAGAAAACACCACTATACTCCGCCGGAGAACCGTAACTTTGGCATGGTGTTCCAGGCCTTTGCGGTTTGGCCCCATATGGATGTATATGATAACGTGGCCTTTCCGTTGGAGCTGCGTAAACTGCCCAAGGATGAAATTGAAAGACGCACCCGGGAGGCCTTGACCGCCACCAACCTGTGGCAGGCCAAGGACATCAGCCCTGCAGATCTATCCGGAGGTGGCAAGCAGCGTGTGGCTTTGGCCAGGGCGTTGGCCATCAATCCTGATGTAATGCTCCTTGACGAGCCCTTGAGTTCCTTGGACCCCCATCTCCGTGAGGAAATGCGGTTTGAAATTAAGGATTTGCAGAACAAATACGGCTTCTCAGTCATCTATGTAACCCATGACCAATCTGAAGCCATGGCTCTGAGCGACCGTATTCTGGTTATGAAACTGGGTGTGGTGCAACATATTGATTCCCCCTTGGATGTTTACAACAAACCGAAGAACAAATTCGTCTTCAGCTTCATCGGGGTATCCAGTTTCACCAATGTGGAATGGCGTGATGGCAAGGCCTTTGTCACCGGTGCTGACAAACCTCTGCCTGCATCTATGGTAATCCCTGAGGAAATGAAGGGGGAGAAGGTGTTCAATCTGGCCAGCCGTCCC
>JAZLMD010000085.1:0-11743 GCA_045598465.1 Acidaminococcaceae bacterium
TTTCGGCAGTACACATAGGTTCTGCCGGCAATACACCCGACATAACTTTTTTCATTCCGATTTACTCCCCTCTCTGTTTTTTTTAACTAATTCGTTATATATTTCCCGCTTGGAAACCTTATACTTCGCCGCAATTTCAGCCGCCGCTTCTTTCACGGAATAACCGTTATCTAGTAGATTTTTGGCATTATCTACTAGATAATCCATGTTTTTGTCTGAATTATCTACACTTTCCGGCGGTGCCACCAGCAAAACAAATTCACCCCGAATCTGTTCCTGCCCCTCCAAATGTGCCAGTGCCTCCGTCACAGTGCCCCGCCAAAACTCCTCATGTATCTTGGTCAGCTCCCGCGCCAGACAACACCGGCGTTCCCCAAAATATTTTGCCAAATCACCCACCACTTCCTTCACTCGGTGGGGTGCTTCATAAAAAATCAAAGTGGCGGGAACAACAGCCAATCTTTCAATCTCTTCCCGCCGGTTCTTTTTGGTCTTTGGCAAAAAACCCACAAAATAAAAGGGCTGGGCGGGCAAACCGGAGGCAATCAGTGCCGTCAAAGCCGCATTTGGTCCCGGCACCGGCACCACATTTATTTCCAGGGAAATACATTTCTCCGCCAAATCCGCCCCGGGGTCAGCAATACCGGGCAGACCCGCATCGCTCACCAGGGCCACCTTCCTGCCGGACTGCAACTCGCCCAACAGAAAATCACCCTGAACTTTCTTCGTATGTTCGTCGTAACGGACCAATCGTTTTTTTATTTCAAAATGATTCAGCAACTCCAAAGTATGGCGGGTGTCCTCCGCCGCCACCAAATCCGCAGAACGGAGGACTTCCAAAGCCCGGGGACTCATATCGCCCAAATTGCCGATGGGCGTTCCCACCAAATAAAGTGTGCCAAAACTACTCAGACAGCTCATCTAAACCCTTTTTGCACGTCTCAGCCAATTTCTCAATATCCTCAGTAACAACTTTCCAAATATACAAAACATTCAAATCGCCGTAATGATGACCTATCTTATCACGCATCTTGGCGATTTCATTCCACTGCTGCTCAGGATAATCTTCCACAAATTTCCTGCTTAGTTTTTTGACCTCTTCGCCAATTTCAAAAATTGACATGCAACACGCATTATACAAAAAACCATCGTCTGACAAAACCTCTGGAGAAAGCTGGTGACGCTCCAATGCCTGCTTAATAATTTCGCATTGCTCCAATATGTTCTCCAATGCAAATCTATCCCTATCGTTCATATATAACTACACCCTCCTGAGCAATGTTATCCAATAAGGACTGCTTTATCTTCGTATATTTGTCAGGAACCATAACTAAATCCACATCCTGGTGCAATTCTTTTTCAAAATCAATGTACAGTCCGCCTAAATCGAACAAACTCCTTATCTCCGGGGCATCAACATAAAAATCATAATCACTTTCTTCCGAATTGTCTCCACGGGCACGGGAACCAAAAAGCACTACCTTGTTCAAATTTCTTTTTGTTACCACCGGCATAATCTTCTCCCGTAGGTCAGCTATCATATCCGCTCTCATCCCTCTCACCCCCATACCTTCATATTATAGCATATTATCAACTAAAAAAGCACCCTTTCGGATGCTTTTTCGCAACTCTACTTGACCGTAAGGAAAGGCAGCCCGTTGCCGCTGTAATACTGGGGCATCTTGCCGTCCCACTTGTCCAAAAACTTCTCCTGCAAAATCAATGGCGTCAAAGTGTTGGCCTTCACCTTTTGGGCCTCCGCCTCCAACTTCACCCGCTCCAAATCATATTTGGCCTTCTCCGCATCCTGCTGGGCAATCTTCTTCCTGGTAATGGAAGCATTGAACTTGTCATCAAAATCATGCCCCGTAATGGAAACGCTCCGCACCAGAAGCCCGCTGTCCGTCACCCGGTTCTTAAATTCATTCTCAATCTTTTTGGAAATCTCCGACCTGTGGGAAACAAATTCCTCAATGTCGTAATTGGCCACAATGCTGTTGATGACCTCCAACATGGTTGGGGTAATCAGAATCTGCTCAATCTGGGTCTTGTACTTCTTGTAAATCTGCCCCACTTCCTCGGGATTCAAGGAATAAATCAGATTCAAATCCAACTTAATGGTCTGCATATCCTTGGAAGAAACCTCCGTGGTCACATGACTGTTGGTTTCCCGGATATTCATCTTCACCACCTGGTCCACAACCGGCAACTTGACATTGAAGCCCTCCTGCATCGTGCCGCTATATTTGCCCAACCGCAGCACAACCCCGGTCTCACCGGTATCAATGACCGTGGCCCCATTGACGATAATCCCCGCCGCCACCAACGCCACAAACAACACACTGCCAAACTTCAAACCGTTCTTAATCTGAAAATCCATTCTACACCTCCTTATACAGACAACCGATTTAACGCATCATTAAATTATTCTTTGTTCATTTCCATTCCAAAGCCCCCGGGGGAAAGCAAGGGTTCGCAATCTGCCGGTTTCCCTAATATCAATGCTATCTTTTTATGAGTCATTTTAAAATCTATCTTCAACAAACTTAAAACCGCCAATTCTTCCAAAGTGCAATCCAAAGTGACATTTTAGCACTTTGAAACATCAAAAATGGCACTTTGGAAATCAACATGCAAATAACGTTTTTTCAATTCGTGCTTAGTGCCAATCAAAAGATTTTTCAAAAATCGCTTCAAAAACAAAGGCGTAGTATGAATATTGCTTTAAAGTAAAAAACAGATGTAGAGGCGTACACAGGTGGCCTTAAACAAAAGGACTTGCCGCACAAAACATCTATTTCGAATATTAACTTATCACAATTAGTCAAAAATGTCAAGCATGAAACGTCTATAGTGATAGGAGTTATTGTTTAGTCATCATCCACATCGGGTATGAGGAGCAGGGCACATTTGGCGTTTATCAGGAGGTTTTTTGAGGTGCTGCCCAAAGGGTCCAGACCGTTGGCTCCGGCTCCTGTTTTGGCCATGGTAATCATTTGGCAGCCCTTTTCTTCGGCAATATACATAATTTCTTTGCTGGCTACACCTTCACGGACTTCGTATTCCGAGGAGATGCCAAATATTTTCATCTCGTCCACCAGTTCTTGGAGGAAGGTTTCCGCATCTTTCGGGTTGGTATCATCCTCGTCCTCAATGACATGGACGAAGAGCACGCTGCCCACGTTTTCTCTGAGTTCCCTTAAAAATTCCAGCGCCTGCAGGGATTTTTTGGAAAAATCGGTGGCAACCAAAACTTTGGTCAACAAATTTTCCTGGGCATCTTCGTCATCTTTGTCAATAAACAGGGGTTGCAGGGTCGCTCTGGCCAAATCATAGGTGGTACTGGTTCCCATGATGGCACTGCGGATGAAACCCTTGCCGTGGCTGGCTACAAAAATCAAATCGCAATCATTTTCTTCAGTCAAACGGTGAATCTCCTGGGCCGGATCGCCTCTGGAGGTGATGATGTTCAGGTTGTTGTATCCTTCCTGAACCAATATATCGTGAAAGCTTTTCAGCTTTTTAAGAATGTTTTTGTACTGACTACTTCGGGGGTCGGCGTCTTCGTCGTCCTCAAATACATGGGCCAGGATAACATTTGTATCCTTGTCAGGGCACAAGCTGGTTAAACCGTCAGTCATATTAACCGACTGATGGGACAGGTCCGTTGCCATCAAGACCCGTGAAAAACTGCTCATAGATTACTCCTTTCAATTTGTAACATAGGGGAATTGCAACACCAATTCCACGGAGATATTATAGCATATAAATTGTGCAATTGTAAATAATATTCGTATGTGCTAAAATAAAGTAGAAAAATTTGAAGTAAGGAAAGAGCTATGAGGTTAAAAAGTTTCACTACAGTTGGTTTCAAATCCTTTGCGGAGAAAACCGAATTGAATTTTGACAGGGGCATAACCGCTATTGTGGGTCCCAACGGCAGCGGCAAATCCAATATTTCCGATGCCATTCGCTGGGTCCTGGGTGAGCAGAGTTCTAAGAATCTTCGGGGTGGCAAGATGGAGGATGTTATTTTCAACGGTACATCCAAGCGGCGTCAGTTGGGGTTGGCGGAAGTGAATCTGGTGTTTGATAACAGTGACCATAAGTTGGCCTTGGATTTTGATGAAGTCAGTTTGACCCGGCGTCTTTACCGCAGCGGCGACAGCGAGTACCAGATCAATAAGAAGAATGTCCGGTTGAAAGATATTGTGGATTTGATGGCGGATACAGGGCTGGGCAAGGGTTCCATGAGCATTATTGGTCAGAATAAGATTGATGAAATTCTGAATGCCCGTCCGGAGGAAAGAAGGACTATTTTCGAAGAGGCGGCGGGGATTGCCAAATACCGTATGCGAAAGAAGGAGGCCATGCGGAAGCTGGATGAAACCGGTCAGAACCTTTTGCGTATAAACGACATTAAAGTGGAGAAGGAAAACCAGCTGGTGCCCATGGAGGCGGCGGCTGCCAAGACCATGCGTTTCAATGAGTTGGACGGACAGCTAAAAAAGATCCGTCTGACGGAGTTTATGCGTAAGATTGACAATGTGGATGCGGCCAAGCAGAAGCTGGTGGATAAACAGAACGCCTGGCAGCTTGACCTTGCGGAAAAGCAGGCGGAGTTGGGACAGCGGGAAGCGGCAGCGGTGGAACTGCAGCATGCGGTGGACAAGATTAATGATGATTTTGCCAATTTGCAGGGAATTATTGCGGAAAAAGAAACCGCCTTGGAGCGGTTGCGGGGCGAAATCAATCTTTTGCAGGAAAAATATGACAGCAGTACCAGAACCAAAATCCGTTTGGAAGAGGCAAATAAAAATCTGGAAAACCAGGTTACGGCCAACCGGGAAATTTTGGAGAATTTGGCCAATGATTTTGATGTTCTGGAGCGAACCTACAATGGTACCGGTCTTATTATAGAGCAGAAACAGGAGGAACGGGATGCCGCCCAGGCCAGGCTGACTGCCGCCATCAGTGAACAGAATGATGCCCAGGGGAGTTATTTCCAGGGGATGCAGGAGCTTTTGGCTATGGATACGGAGCTGAAGGCATTGGAAAAGGAACAGGAGGACAGGGTAAAAATCCGTGAGGGTTTGAAAGATACTATTGCCCTTTTGGAATCACAGGCGGACGAGGTAGAGAGAAAAGGCCGCAGCACTGCGGATGAATTGGCAGGGGTGGAGCAAAATCTGAACCGGTTCAAGGTGGAGTTGCAGGAGCTTGGCCAACGCTATACAAAGGAAAATGGTGAAGCGGCCAATTTGCAGGTGCGGAAAAATGAGACGGAACGGCAGTTTGCTATGACCGAGGCCCGTTTGAATTCCTTGGAGCGGATGCAGGAGGCCTATGATGGCTTTGGCAACGGCATCCGGGCGGTAATGAGGAGTTCTGCACCCTGGCGGGATGCCATAATCGGCGTGGCGGCGGAATTGATTGAGGTGAAGCCGGAGTTGGTTACGGCTATTGAGACGGCACTGGGGGAAGGGGCCCAGAACATTGTGACGAAGGACGCCACTACGGCTAAAACAGCCATCCGTTTCTTGAAGGATACCAATGGCGGCAGGGCTACCTTCCTGCCCTTGGACACCATTTCTCCCAGGCCCTTGACGGAGGAAGAAAGAAATTTGACAAAATTGCCGGGGGTTTTGGGTTACGCCTTTGATTTGATAAACTGTGACAGAAGGGCGGAGCCGGCTTTACGTTTCCTTTTGGGCAGAATTTTGGTGGCGGAGAATTTGGATAGGGCTCATGAGGCGGCCCAAAAGGCACGTTTCAGAATTCGCCTTGTCACTTTGGACGGGGACGTGGTGAATGTGGGCGGTTCCCTGACGGGCGGTGCCCGCCGTCAGCGGGAAGGTTACCTGAGCAGGGAGAGGACCATTGCGGAACTGAAGGCGACCGCAACACAATTGGAAGATGAAATTTTGTCTTGGCAGGAGAAACTGGAAACGGCCCAGGGTGTGGCGGCCAAAACCCAAAAGGATGTGAAGACCTTGGAAGAACAGAGTCAGAAAACTTCCTTAAGATTCAAGGAATTGCAGTTGGAAGTCGCCAATTTACAACGGGAGAAGATGGAGGCGGAGGGGAAACTCTCCCAGGCCCTTGGTGAGCGGAGGGATGTTGCCGAGGCATATATGGCCAAGCGGGAAAGGGTGAAGGAACTTCGCAGTCAGTTGCAGCAGCGGCAGAATCAGGACCGGGGGGCCAAGGAAAAGCTGGATGAATTGAATAATCGGATTACCAGGGAACAAAGGGCTGTTGCGGCCTTGGATAACTCCTTGAACGAGGAAAAGGTCAAACTAGGTAACACGGAATCCCAGATGAAATATATGGAACAAAGAATGCAGGACCTGGATCTGGCCCAGGGTTCTTTGCAGGAGCAGATTGCCCGGAATGAGGAAGAACTGGAAAAGAACCGGCAGTTGGCGGAGGATTTTGCCGGACAGCGGGGTGGGATGAAAGAGCAGGAAGAAAAGATGTTGCTGGACCTTGCCCAAAATGCCGGAGGCAAGGAACAGTTTATGCAGGCCAGGGCCCAGGCCCAGTCCCGGCATGAGGAGGCGGAAGCCCAGGCCCAGCAGCAAAGGGTGGCGGTGGCCCAGGTCCAGGGCAAAATGCATCAGATTGAAATGGATTTGATTAGGGTTCAGGCGGATTATGACCATGCCATTGAGCAATTGGATTTGGAATACCACCTGAATGTGGATACGGCCCGGGCGGCGGGTTTGCTTGAGGATGCCAGTGATAATGAATTGAAACGGATGGATAAGAAGTTTACCTCGGACATTATTGCCCTGGGGCCTGTCAACCCGGCAGCAATCGAGGAATATAATGCGGCCAAAGAGCAGGCGGAACTTTATCAGAAACAATATGCGGACCTGGTGGCGGCCAGAGACAAACTGGAAACTGTCATTGCGGAAATCAACTCCGGCATGAGTAGCCGTTTCCAGCAGGCCTTTGCCCAAATCAACAGGCATTTTGCTGAATGTTACAAAGAGCTGTTCGGCGGCGGTACAGCTATTTTGAAATTGGCGGAAAATGAGGATCCTTTGGAGTGCGGCATCGAAATTGAGGCCCAACCCCCGGGCAAGAAACTGCAGGGCCTCTTCCTTTTGAGCGGCGGCGAAAGGGCACTGACAGTTATTGCCCTGTTGTTTGCCCTGCTCAGCTACCAGCCCAGTCCTTTCTGTATACTGGACGAAATTGATGCCCCGTTGGATGACGCCAATATCGGCAGATTCAGCAATTTCCTGCACAATTATGCCCAAAAAACCCAGTTCATAGTTATCACCCATCGTAAAGGTACTATGGAAAATGCGGACATCATGTATGGCGTCACCATGGAGGAAAGCGGAGTATCCAAACTGCTGAGTGTAAAAATTAATGACAGAACGAAAGTGGAAGTGATGGAGGCATAATGGGATTTTTTGAAACCTTGAAAAACGGTCTTGCCAGGACCAGGGATAACTTTACTCACAGAATCAGCTGCCTGATCAGCAGTACGTCTTTTTTGGACGAGGATTTTTTTGAGGAACTGGAAATGATTCTCATCAGTGCGGACGTGGGGCCCAGGACCACCGCCAAGATTTTGGAGGCGGTACGTCAGGGGGCAAAGACGGGCAGGATTAAAAGCACTGCTGATGTGATGCCATTTATGAAAAACTACCTGGTGGAGATGTTGAAGGACGAGGGGCAGCGTACCCGTATCGGTCACAAACCCACGGTTATACTTGTGGTGGGGGTCAACGGTGTGGGCAAAACCACCACCATCGGCAAACTGGCAAACTACTACACCCTCTTTAAATATAAAGTGGTTCTGGCGGCGGCGGACACCTTCAGGGCGGCGGCGGCGGACCAACTGAAAATCTGGGGTCAGCGGAGCGGTGTGGATGTGGTGGCACACGGGGAAGGGGCGGACCCGGCGGCAGTGGTTTATGACGGGGTACAGGCGGCCATCGCCAGAAAAGCGGATGTACTCTTCATTGATACCGCAGGACGGCTCCACAACAAATCCAATCTGATGAACGAATTGGAAAAAATCTATCGGGTCATCAAAAAGGAAATTCCGGAGGGCCCCCATGAGACATTTTTGGTTTTGGACGCCACCACCGGCCAAAATGCCATTTTGCAGGCCAAGGCCTTTGCGGAAACGGCCAAAGTTACGGGGGTGGTGCTGACCAAATTGGACGGCACGGCCAAGGGCGGCGTGGTTATTGCAATCAAAGAGGAATTGGGCCTGCCGGTAAAATGGATTGGCGTGGGGGAAGGCATTATGGACTTCCGACCTTTTGAACCGGAAAAATTTGTGGAAGCACTCTTTGGATGATTAGGGTAATAGGGTTAAGGGGGGTCGCCTGCGGCGACAGAGTTGAGGGCTCAGCCATCAGGGTTGAGTAAAGTTTGTATGGTTGTCAACTTTTCTGAACCCTGACTACTGTTGGCTGATGGCTGGAGCGAAACGACAGCGATGGTGGGGTCGCTCACTGCGAGTTAGAAGTTATAAATTATGGTAAGATGTTCCTGTAATTAGAGCAGGAAGTTGTAGGTTGAGTAACCGCCCTCTTTTGAGGGAGGGGGACCGTCCAAAGGAACATAGAAAGACGGTGGAGGGAGCGATTAGGCAGTGACAAAGATTTCAGCGTAATCCGCACCCCCAGTCGCCCACCGAATAAACTTATCGGCGACGGTTGAATTGTGTCCAGTGGACACAAGAGGCAAAGGCGGGGGCTATTTATGTTCCAGTGATTGAAATAGGTTTCAGGTGTTGGGGGATTACAGGGCGCAAGGCGCAAGGCGCAGGGATGGTAAGATGTTCCTGTAATTAAAGCTGGAAAGTTAGCAGAGTGCGAAGTTTCTTGCCTTCCCCCTGGGGGGAAGGTGCTGAGCGTAGCGAAGCGGATGAGGGGAAAACTTCTTCAAGAAGACAAAACGTCCGCATTGCAGTGACTTCACTCAACGCTGTTGGCTCAATGCTGAACCCTGGAGCGGAGCGACAAGGTAGGGGGACGGGTTCTTGCCGGAGGCAAGGTTCCGCACCCGGGCAAAGCGGAGCTTTGCACAATAGAGAGCTAAGCGTGAGGGGAAGTTAATAAACAGCGGTTGATTATGAAAATCAGCCGCTGGTTTTTGTGTTGAAAAATATGCCATGTCTGAAAAATTTGATTTTGAATTTCTCAAATTTACATAATTATACGGAAATTGTCGCATTATCTAATTGTTAACGTGATTTTAAAAGAAATATTTTATAATTGTCGTTTCTCAATTGACAAAATTGAATGCGGATGTGGTATTATTATAAATAAAACGTAGCCGGCGGGAATTCTAACGTTAGGGCTTGCTACATGGGGAAATGACTATGACAAAATGAATCAGCATGGTAGCCGCATGGAAGAAAGTGCAAATTTTTTATTGAGTATTGTGATACAGTTGTTGTTCAGAATTTTTGGGAGCAATGGGATAATAGTTTATTGTTAGGAGCAAGTTATGAAAGCTATTGCACACATTGATATAACTAAAAACAAGGAGCAAAGTGTTAAGGAACATAGTTTAGGGGTTGCTAAGATGGCGTCGTCATTTGCTGTTAAACCATTGCACGATATTGTATTTAATGCAGGATTGCTTCATGATGTTGGCAAATATCAGAAAAGTTTTCAAGAGCGTATTAGGGGTAAGGCGATTGCGGTGGAACATTCCGGTTGTGGGGCACAGGTTTGTTTGTGTCACTCCGAGAAATGCTTAGATGACCAACTAATGGCTTATATTATTGCCGGACATCACGGAGGGATTCCTGATGGTGGTTCGCTTAATGATTCTTCAGATATGTTGACACTATATAGTCGTGAAAAAAGGGAATATGAAGATTACAGCCAGTGGCAGAAGGAATTAGATTTAGTTAAAGTATCTAAGGAAACTTTTCTGAGATATTTGTTGAGTGATTGTGAAAATGATTTGAAGAAAGCTATTGACAAGTATGCGTTTTTAGTACGTTATGCTTACTCCTGTTTGGTAGATGGGGATTCTTTGGATACGGCTGCCTTTAGTGGGGAGTTGATTGATGAAAACTTATCTTCTGATTTTGACAGAGCTTTGGTAAAAGTTAATCAGAGGACTAACGCTTTTGTTGCAGAGACACCATTGCAAAAGGCAAGAACAATACTAAAAAAACAAGCTATGGATAATTTGCATATGCATCCTAATGCGAATATTTATCTTTTGAATATGCCTACCGGGGCGGGAAAAACTTTGGCTGGTGTTAGTATGGCTTTGGAACAAGCCGTTAGATTGCACAAAAAAAGAATAATTTACGTAATACCATATAATAGCATTATTGATCAGACGGCGGAGGAATTTGAAAAGACCTTTGGTAATGATGTACAACTGCTGCGTCATCAGTCGTCCTATGAAATTGATGAAGAAGAAAAAGGGCTTGAGTACAAGATAAGATTTGATAAAGCCAAAGAAAATTGGCAAGCAGATTTTATTATCACTACTATGGTGCAATTTTTTGAGTCAGTGGCATCTAATCGTAGAAGTAAATTGCGTAAACTGCATAACATGGGTGATAGTATTTTGGTTTTTGATGAGGCTCATTTGATGCCAACTGATTATTTGCAGCCATGTTTGCAGTCTGTTGCGTATATTACCAAGTATCTGAGTACACAAGCATTTTTCCTTACTGCAACAATGCCTGATTTTAGGATTTTGTTTGAAAAATATACGATACCTGGCATTAATATAGTTGAGTTGATAAGTGATAAAAGTGAATTTACAAAGTTTAGAAAATGTAAATTTTTTAATCTTGGTCAGCAATCACATGAACAATTGCTTGAGCGTGCATCAAATTATCCTTCCACATTGATTGTCGTGAATAAAAGGGATGATGCCCGTTTGCTTTATCAACAAGGGGTAGGTGATAAATTTCATTTGAGCACTTTTATGACCCCGTATGACAGAGAAAAAGTTTTTAAAGATGTTAAAGAACATTTGAAAAAGTTGGAAGAGGATTTTCCTAATGGTAAGGTACCGGAGGAACGAAGAATTTTGGTGGTGGCAACATCTTTGGTTGAAGCGGGAGTGGACTTGGATTTTCATACAGTGTTTAGGGAATTGAACGGATTGGATAATATTTTGCAGGCGGGAGGACGTTGCAATCGGGAAGGCAGACGCAGCTGTGGCGATGTGTTTGTGTATGAAAGTGATGATGTGAGGTTAGGCGTTAGTCGGGCTGCTATTGCTAAAAGTATTATGCAAGAATATGCTGATGTTTCTGAACCGGCAGCTGTTACTGATTATTATGACCGTCTGTTTAAGACGTTAGATAAAGAGATTACTTCTAAGCCAATGAGTGAATTTACTAAAGACATTAATTCTTTACCATTTAGAAAATATGCAGAGCAGTTTCATATCATTAATGATGAATGTATGGTGTCTGTAGTGGTGGAGAGAAATGAAGAAAGCAGGGCTTTGATAACACGGTTAAAGGCGACGGGAGTAACTAATTATCGGAAATTGCAAAGATACACATGTAACCTGTATCGCAGCATGGATGATGAATTACTGAAATTGGGAGCGGTAGGTGTATATGGGGGTGTTCATGTGTTGGATAATTTGGATTACTATGATGAGAATACAGGCCTTTGCCTTGGTTCTAAAGATTATATTTTATAGGAAGGAGGAAAGTAAATGAGTTACGGATTTCGCATTATAGTGACAGGGGATTATGCCTGTTTCACCAGACCGGAAA
>JAZLMD010000086.1:0-2938 GCA_045598465.1 Acidaminococcaceae bacterium
GAAACCCCGGTACCCCATCTGTGTTTTTCATCATCCATGTTTTTGACGTCAATAAAGGCAAAATCAATATGTTTCATCAGTTGCAGAAAATGTCCGGTGTCCACACAGGCCGATGTTTCCACCGCCGTATGTATTTGTTCCCGGTGACAGGATTTCAGTGTTTCCAAGAGAAAATCATATTGCAACAGGGGTTCACCGCCGGAAAAAGTCACTCCGCCGTCACTACCCCAGTTGTTGAAATCCCTTTTTAAAATTTTCATAAGTTCGCTGACCGTATAGGTTTTGCCGCAGACCTTCAATGCCCGTGCCGCACAATATTTGGCACATTCAAAGGTGGTACACCGGTTACAAATATCCCAATTCACAACCGGCCCCTTTTCCGCATCAAAGGACAGGCCGCCTTGTGTACATGTGGTTTGGCAGGCCCGACACCCGCTTTTCCACTTGCAAACCGGGGCGGAAAACATTAGATGGGGCTTGGCGGCAAAATTTTCCGGGTTGGCACACCATCGGCAACGCAAAGGACAACCGGCAAAAAATACATTTGTCCGGCAGCCCGGCCCGTCATGGACGGAAAACCCCTGTATGTCAAATATTACTGCCTGTTGTTCCTTTTTATCAATCATGGCAAATGCTCAGCGCATTTTGAATTTTTCACAACCGGCGGCGCCACAAGTGTTATAGGCCCAATTTTCCTTGTCAAAACCGCTGCAACGTCCCATTCCGTATTTGTCAGGATTACTGAAGTGGGCACAAACACCGCATTTTTCAGCCACTACAAAATTTGGACAGGCCTCACTGCCTTCCCCTTCAATGGGTACCATCATTTTGGACAGGGCACACATCCCTTTTTCACAATCTAGATGTATATAATTCTTGCAATCAAAATGTTTCATAATATCTCCTCCTTATGCCATAAATCCTTACTCCTAATCACCGAAACATTTTACCATAATTTACAACTTCTAACTCGTAGTGAGCGACCCCACCACCACATCGCTTCGCTCCAGCCATCAGCCAACAGAAGTCAGGGTTCAGAAAAGTTGGCAACATACGAACTTTACTCAACCCTGATGGCTCAACCCTCAACCCTAATTCCTAATGCCTATGGTCTATGCCCGATCATATTCAGTACGATAAATGACTTCGTCCTGAATGGGTTTACCGATTTCACACCAATACTGGGTAAACCCCGCCACACGGACCATCAAATCCCGATATTTTTCCGGTTTGATTTGGGCCTCTTTCAGCGTCTTGGAGTCCACCACATTAAACTGCACATGGAAACCGCCCTTACGCATATATGCGGAAATAATGTCCAGCAACTTCCTCGTTCCCCGTAATCCCTGCAATGTGCTGGGATGCAGTTTCAGGTTCATTTGGGAGTTTTGACAATCGCTGTGGTCATAGCAGGTTGCGGATTCAAAAATGGCATAAATACCGTTTTTGTCGGTACCCGCCGCTGCGGACACGGAACCGTCGGAATAGGTTGTCCCGGCCAAACGTCCGGCAGGATCCGCCAGGGTAATGAAGCCCTGGGGTCCGTGGGTGGATACGGAAATCTGACACATATAAAGAGGTTTGTCATAATAGGACTTGAAACTGTGGACCATGGGAACCATAACATCTTCGTACCATTTCAGGAATTTGTCCGCCTCCGGGTCAGCATTGCCGTATTTTGGCGCATTGACAGCATCAGCATAAATCTTTTCGTACTTGCCGGCCGCCTCCGTGGCTTCACAATAATCAGGACTGAATACGCCGGTTTCATAAGCGGTCTTGAAGCCGTAGTTGTTCAACACGGCATCAATCACTTCACTCAGGGTATATTTCCTGTCAACAAACACCAATTTGTTCAGTGCTGCCAGGGAGTTGACCAATGTAATGGTGCCGCAGGATTCAAAATTGATGGACGCATTGTAACGGCAGCCCCCATCGCTCAACGAAATGCCGTCACGGAAACAATCCGGCTTCAGCAGGGAGGCCAGAACCGGTGGAGTCATTTTACGCCAGATATCCATTTGAATATTATTGACCTTGTTGACGGCATCAATAATCATCCGCATATATTCAAGCCATTGCTTTTGAACGACTTCCATGGAATTCAGCTCAAGATTGTGTTGCGGAAGAATCTGCCTGCCGGTACGAAAATCCATGCCGTTGGTCAGCACCAGTTCCAAAACCTTTGGCATGGCAATAAAATGCACCCCGGTGCCGCAGGTGGGACTGGCCCCGCCGGGAATCCAGGTAACTTTGCCGTCATACGTCAAGGGAAGAAAAGTTCCGGGAGCCGACTCCAAACATCCGCCCAAGCACCAGGCCCTGGCATCCTCAACCGTCATTCCTTCAGGACCGTAGTTTTTTAACATATAGTTCATACCCTGCTGGTTGTTCATCCAGGCAGGATAACCCATACCCAATTTGGTACAGGACGCCGCCTTCATAAAGAAGGATTCCGGTGTCCGTTCATCGTAAAGAACTGATAATGTGGGCTGGGTGGTAGGACACCGCATCCCGGCTTCAATAATCAGATATTCCAAGGGCGTCACGGCACTCAATCCCTCTTTGTTTAATCCGCCCAGGGACAGATTATTAAATGTGTTGCCGGAGAGGACACCGCCCGTCACACCGGCGGAAGCAAAACACTCAATACAAGTAATTTTTATGCGATAATACTCCAGCAGTTCAACTACTTCCTCTTCGGTGATGACACCCTCCTGCAAATCTTTTTCAAAATAAGGTTGCAAAACCTGACCCAGACGGCCGATGGACATACCGCTCATGGGGTCTTCGTTGACAATTCCCAAGTGGCATCCCAAAGTCATTTGCAAGGCCTGCCGGAAATTAGCAGGCGGCTTGTGGGCAATATTGCCCATAACCCTGGCAATGTCCTCATAGTTTTTCTTCAACCCGGCCTCAGTTTCCACCGAAGCCAAAT
>JAZLMD010000087.1:0-2069 GCA_045598465.1 Acidaminococcaceae bacterium
TGGCTCAGGCCCTTCCTTTGTTCCGCCTTGGCCAAAATCTCATCCAACATCCTGCGGTCGTTTTTATGCTCATCTGCAAATTGCAGGCATGCCACAATTTCCTCATGGTTGATGAATTCGTCTGCAATCAAACTTTTGGGATTATATTTGTAACTCATTGTTGCCTTCTTTCACCATAACCAGGTTCTTATTGACCCGTACCAATTCTTCCTGCCGCCCGGTCCCATCCCTGCGTACTTCATACCGGTCCCTTTCGCTGAACACGCAGCCGCAATACTGCTGCCGGTAAAGCCCCAATTTCAAGGAACGCTCCACTCCCTGAAGATACCCTTCCCGCCAATCTTCATAGTGGAAAGGCACACCAAACTCCTGCCCCGCCGCCTCGGCAATTTCCCTGATGAAATCGTGTTTCTGATAGGGACTTACCAAAAGGGTGGTACTGAATGCATCGTAATCATGCTTTTTGGCAAAGGCCGCCACACGGCGGAGCCGCACCCGGTAGCAGGCACGGCAACGGCATTCCGGCTCCGCCAGCATGGCCCTGATGGTCTCTTCAAGGGGATAGGACTTGTCAATAAAAAGACCATAATTCTGTCCCTCGCAAAAATCCCTCAAGGTAGCCAGACGGTGCTTGAATTCCTGATAGGGATGGATATTGGGATTATACCAAAAAACATCAAAATCCACCCCCTCCTTAGTCAGTTTCTCAGTCGGATAGCAGGCACAGGGCCCGCAACAGGCATGAAGAAGTAATTTCACTTAATATCAGTAGTTTTCAGCCATAATTTCGAAATATGCCTGGGGATGGTTGCAGACAGGGCAAATCTCCGGTGCCTTGGTGCCCACCACAATGTGGCCGCAATTACGGCATTCCCAAACCTTGACTTCACTCTTTTCGAACACTTTGGCCGTCTCCACATTCTTCAAAAGGGCACGATAGCGTTCCTCATGCCTCTTCTCGATGGCAGCCACACCACGGAACCTGGCAGCCAGTTCGGGGAAGCCCTCCTTCTCGGCGGTCTCAGCAAAACCCGCATACATATCGGTCCACTCATAATTTTCACCGTCAGCAGCCGCCTTCAGATTGGCCACGGTATTGCCCAATTCGCCCAATTCCTTGAACCAGAGTTTGGCATGTTCCTTCTCGTTATCAGCGGTCTTCAAGAAGAGTGCGGAAATCTGTTCCAAACCCTCCTTCTTAGCCACGGACGCAAAATAGGTGTATTTGTTTCTCGCTTGGGATTCACCTGCAAAAGCCGTCTGTAAATTTTTTTCGGTCTGAGTACCTGCATATTTGTTTGCCATTTTCATTTCTCCTTTCAAAACAATGCATGCTCATTTTCCTGGCGTTTTCCGCCTTTGGGCAAAATGCCCATATATTTGTACCCGTTCTCCGTAATGATACGGCCCCGGGGGGTACGCTGTAAAAATCCCAACTGCATCAAATAGGGTTCCACCACATCCTCAATGGTGGTGACCTCCTCGGAAACGGAGGCCGCAATGGTCTCCACCCCCACCGGTCCCCCATTAAATTTTTCTATAATGCTCTGCAAAATACGACGGTCATTCCTGTCCAAACCCCTGTCATCAACTTCCAACCTGTTCAAAGCAAAATCCGCATCCTTGCGGGTCACAATGTCCGAACCGTTGACCTGGGCAAAATCCCGCACCCGTTTCAGAAGCCGGTTGGCAATACGGGGGGTGCCCCTGCTGCGACGGGCAATTTCCGCCGCCCCATCCGCATCAATGGCGATATGCAAAAGCTCCGCCGAACGCCTGACAATAATCTCCAAATCCCTGGGAGTATAAAACTCCAACCTGCACTGAACACCAAAACGGTCCCTCAAAGGAGCTGCCACGGAACCCAGACGGGTGGTGGCCCCAATCAGGGTGAAGGGGGGCAAATCCAGCCGCACGCGGGGGGCCGCAGGCCCCTTGCCAATGACAATATCCAGGGCATAATCCTCCATGGCGGAATAAAGAATCTCCTCCACCGTCTTGCTCAGCCGGTGAATCTCATCAATAAAAAGCACATCGTTATCCTGCAAATTGGTCAGGATGGCCGCCAA
>JAZLMD010000088.1:0-7314 GCA_045598465.1 Acidaminococcaceae bacterium
TCATCTGCCATGCCCTTGTAAATGTCATCACGGTTTTTGAGAGTTACGTAGTTAGTGACGAATTCATTCTCCGCCCTTCTGCTGAAAGTAAGCTCCTGGCCCCGGCGCTTCTTTTCGTAACGGGCCAATTTCTCATCGTCAATATCATAATCCTCATATTCATTGGTCACATCGTACAAATTAATGGTCATGCGGGTTTCGTGTTTGTCAATCCAGGGTTTGGAATAAGTGAAGTCATAGTTCTTATTATCCCTGCCGCCGAACTCCCAACGAATGCTGGCACTGTCACCGGAACCGAAAAGATTCCTATCGCCGATGGAAAGCTGGCCTACGAAACCGTCCGCACTGGAGTAACCGGCACCAATGCCGAATTGACCGGTGTTCATTTCCTTAACAGTCACTTCCACCTCCACAGCGCCTGGTTCCTGTCCGGGATTTAACTTGATATTCACGTCCTCAAAATAACCCAGGTTTTGAATTCTGTTCATGCTGCGGCGGGCTTTCTTAGCATTGAAGGGTTCGTTTTTCTTCAGAGTGATTTCCCTCAGGATAACCTTGTCCTTACACTTCACATTGCCCTTCACCTTGAAGTCCTCCACAATGCCTTCGTTAATCAACACCCTGAGATAACCTTCATCGTCCATATGGGCATCACTGACCCTGGCCAAAATATAGCCATTGGCACGATATTCCTCCTCCAAACCGGCAACAGCTTTATTGATTTCCTGCAAATTGGCCACCGTACCGGGTTGCATATGGAACAAAGATTGAATCTTCTTCTCAGGGATTATGCTGTTGCCCTCAATGGTGTAACCATTGTAAATGGAGTTCTCACGAACCTCATAAGTAATGGCCACGCCACCACTAACATTTTGGAAGACAGGACGCATTTCGTAGAACAGACCCGACTCGTAAATGCCCCTCATATCCTCATTAATGCCGGCCTCCGTAAGTTGCATTCCTGGTTTCTGTTTCAACAAGGCCAGAACCTGCTCCTCAGGAACCGTAACAACACCAACCACACGTTGACTCACAATATCCTTGCCCAAATACGGTTGCAAGGCCTTTTGGATTGCCGTAAGCTCCCTTTGTTCGGGTTCCTCAGTACCCTCCCTGATAACCAAATCGTTTTCCTCTACAACCGGCGGAGTGACTTCGGAAGGCAGCTTTTCGCCCCTGGCCTCACGGTCTTGCTTTTCTTTGGGACTTTCCACCACTTTCTCCAACTCGGTCAAACTGATATCATTTGCTTGAGCCGCTTCGGTATAAGCGGGTATCGCCACCAATAATGCCATCAAACCCGCACCGAAGCGATTTAAATGTCTTCGTTTCATTTTTCCCCCTAAAAACAGATATACTTACATTGATTTTCGCTATTATAGCACTTTGCAACAATATATGCAACAATTTGTAGCAATATATGCAACAAAAAACTGCCTGCCAAAAGGCAAGCAGTTTCTTACAGACTAAATTGTTACATCATAGGCATCCCGCCACCGGCAGGCATCCCTCCGGCTACAGGTTCAGTTTTAGGCAAATCAGCGACCAAACTTTCCGTGGTCAGCACCATGGCTGCAATACTTGCAGCATTTTGCAAAGCGGAACGGGTAACCTTGGTAGGATCCACAATGCCGGCAGAAATCATATCCACATATTTTTCCTGCAAAGCGTCAAAGCCCACACCCTTTTTGCCGCCCCGGATGGTTTCAACAATTACCGCACCTTCCAAACCGCAGTTATGGGCAATTTGGCGTACCGGCTCCTCCACAGCCCGGCTGACAATTTCCACACCGGTCTTCTCATCCCCGGCAACATCCAAATCCTTCAGAGCCGCCTGGGCCTGCAGCAAAGCAGTGCCGCCACCGGCAACAATACCCTCGGCCACCGCCGCCCTGGTGGCATTCAATGCGTCCTCAATACGCATTTTCTTTTCCTTGAGTTCCACTTCGGTGGCAGCACCAACTTTAATTACAGCTACGCCACCGGCCAATTTAGCCAAACGTTCCTGCAATTTTTCACGGTCAAAATCGGAAGTGGTCTCACCAATTTGTGCCCGGATTTGGGCAACCCTGGCCTCAATGTCTTTCTTATCTCCCATACCTTCAACAATAGTGGTAATTTCCTTGGACACACGTACCTGACCCGCCTGGCCCAAATCTTCCAGAGTGGCACTATCCAGCTTCCTGCCCACTTCCTCACTGATAACAGTTGCACCGGTCAAAACCGCAATATCCTGCAACATGGCTTTACGACGGTCCCCGAACCCGGGGGCTTTCACTGCCACTGCCTTAAAGGTGCCACGGAGTTTGTTGACAACCAGAGTTGCCAATGCTTCGCCTTCGATATCTTCTGCAATAATCAGAAGTTCGCGACCGCCCTGCACCACCTTTTCCAAAACAGGCATAATGTCCGCAATCATGTTAATTTTCCTATCGGTAATCAACACCAACGGATTACGCATTACAGCTTCCATCTTGTCAGGGTCGGTGGCCATATAAGGACTGATGTAGCCCCGGTCAAACTGCATACCTTCCACGGTCTCCAACATGGTTTCCATGGTCTTGGATTCCTCCACGGTAATAACACCGTCATCACCTACTTTTTCCATGGCCTCGCTGATTAACTCACCAACTTCCGTATCCCCTGCAGAAATGGAAGCCACCTGGGCTTTAGCTTTTTTGGTCTTGACTATTATAGACGAGGATTTCAATTCCTCCACCACAACATCAACCGCCTTTTGGATACCCTTCTTCACAATCATGGGGTTGGCACCTGCCGCCACATTACGCAAACCCTCTCTGATAATGGCCTGAGCCAAAAGGGTGGCAGTGGTGGTGCCGTCACCGGCCACATCATTGGTCTTGGTTGCAACCTCCTTAACCAACTGAGCCCCCATATTCTCAAACGGGTCCTCCAACTCAATCTCTTTGGCAATGGTCACACCATCATTGGTAATGAGGGGAGCACCATATTTCTTGTCCAAAACCACATTACGGCCCTTAGGTCCCAATGTAACTTTCACAGCATCCGCCAACGCATTGACGCCCCGCTCCAGACAACGGCGGGCATCCTCATTGAATTTCATTTGTTTAGCCATCTTATCTCACCTCTTATTTCCTTATGCCTTGGCCGTCTTTTCAAACTTGCCAAGAATCTCTCGTCCGGGAATCAACAAATATTCTTTCCCCTCAATCTTAACCTCTGTTCCGGCATACTTTGCAAAAAGCACCTCGTCGCCCACTGCCACGTCGGGCTTATCAATTTTGCCGTTGTCAAGCATTCTGCCGTCACCCACCGCAATTACCTTGCCGGTCTGGGGTTTTTCCTTGGCTGCGGTATCGGGCAGATAGATACCGCTGGCGGTCTTGGTCACCTGCTCCACAACTTCCACCAAGACATTGTCACTCAATGGTTTTAACATTTTTACCTCCTACGCTTTTATCAAAAAGTTTTGAAAACATTCTCTGGTGCTTCCTGCACCACGAGATATTATAGCACTATAAGTCAAAAAGTCAAACATTTTTTTGGGAATTTGACTTTTGCCTTCAGCCATCAGTAATCATAAAGGTCCAGCCATCTTCCTGACGTACCTTACCTTCTTTCATCAGATGTCCCAGGGCCCTCTTGAAAGCGGCCTTGCTCAAGCCAAACTTCATCTTGATGATTTGCGGAGAAGTGTCATCCCCGTAGGGCATCCTACCGCCCCGCTCCTTCAGCACTGTCAAAATCTTTTCCCCGTCCGGAACCAGCGCATTTTCCTTTTGTTCCCTCAGGGAGAGATTCAAACGGCCGTCTTCCCTGATATGGGTCACCCTGGCAGAAATCATCTGTCCGAAATCCAGACGGTCGGGCCCCGCCTCGGACCTGTGCAAAAAACCTATAAAACGCCTGCGGGTGATGATAAAGAAACCCTCTGGCAGAATATTGTAAATTGTCCCCTCCACCGTATCCCCAACCTTGACATCCTTTGCCGGTCTGGATATAGCCACAATATCCTCCTCCACCCTCATAGTGACGGCCTGACGCCCGCTCTTATCACGGTAGAGCTTGACCCAGACCATTTGGTCCGGCGACACATGACCATGCATCTCGCTATAAGGTAGAAAAACACCCCTTTCGGCTCCAATATCCACAAAGCCCCCATGTTTCGTAACACTGAGCACTTTTGCATAACCCAGCTGGCCTTCTTTCAGATTAGGCAATTTGGTGCTGGCAGTTAGACGTTTGCGAGGGTCCAGATAAAGCCAAACCGTAACTTTATCCCCTATCTGCAAGAATTTGTTTTGTTGCTGCCGATGCAAGAGAATGTCGTCATCCGTATTCCCCGTACCTGCGTCCAGAAACACACCGAACTCACTGACTCTGACCACCTCAAGAGTTACCGTATCCCCCGGACGATATTTAACCAGACCGCTACCCCTATCTTTCATTCTCAATCTTCGCCCCCGGCCCTATTTCAATTTACTGCTGGGAATATTCAATTCCTGCAAAACCTTTTTGACGGCTTCATCACCGGTTTGCCAATAGCTGACACCGTCCTCATCCAAATATTCCCCGCCCAATGTGCCGGTCTTAATGTTCTTCTCACCAAACACTTTGACACTGTTGGCCACCTTGAGCATAGTAACAAAAGTCATATCCGTCTCCACATAGTCGGATACCGTTTTCATAATGGAAGGAAATTTTACAATGTTACTCACCTTGAACATCTGTTTTACCACGGAACGGATAAACAACTGCTGGCGCTTGGCCCTGCCGATGTCTCCCAATTCATCGCTGCGGTAACGCACATACTCGGCGGACAATTTCCCGTCCAAATGTTGGAAACCCTTCTTGATGTCGATATGAAGATTCGCATAGGGGTCATCATATTTCATGTCATGTTCAACCGTTATATCCACCCCGCCAATGATATCAATAATTTTGGAAAAGGCCTGCCAGTCCGCCAAGGCATAATGGGTAACGGGTACACCCAAAAGGTTGGCCACCGTCTGTTTTGCCAACATCACGCCGCCGAAAGCATAGGCCGCATTTATTTTTTGCGGGTCCCGGTGCCCCGACAGAATAATCTTAGTGTCCCGGGGAATACTCAGCACCGCCACCTGTTTCGTTTCCGGATTCACGCTTAAGAGAAGCATGGCATCGGTACGCTTGGGCTCATCCTTATCCGCCTCGCTGTCACCATAGTCAGTCCCCATAACCAGCACATTGATACGTTCCGTTAACACTCCTTCAATAATTTCACCGGATTCATTGGCAACCTTTGTACGGGGGTAAACAACACCCACATCGTTTGCTCCCACAATGTGACGCATCACAAAAACAGTGCCGTAGAAGAATGTCAGTGCCAAAATTACGGCTGCAATCAAAAACAAAGACACCACTGCCCACAACGGACGTTCCTTTTTTTTCTGCATTTTATTTTCTTCATCAGCCGGGAAATCCTGATTATCATCCCCTGCTGACCCATCCCCCTGATTACCGTCTTTCTTCCGGAAAAAACTGTTCTGACTATTCTTCTCTCTCTTCTTTGCTTCCTCTTCGGCTTTCTCCTTGGCTAATCTTTCCTGTTCCTCTTTCCGGCTCTGCAAACGCTCCTGTTCTTCCTTGCGTTTCCGTTCCCGCCGGGCCTCTTTCTCCTGTCGTTCCTTCTCTTCCTGTTCAGCTTTTTCCCGGGCCAATCTCTCCTGCTTTTCCTTCTCCCGAGCTTCCTTTTCCGCCCTCTCCTTAGCCCTGCGTTCCGCTTCCTTACGCAATTCGGCATCCTTGGCAGCTGCCTCGGCCTTCTTCCGATTTTCCTCCTCTTTACGCAAACGTTCCTCGGCCTCAACTTTTTTCTTTTCCTCAGCCGCTATCCTCTCCGCCTCTTTTTTCGCAATATCCTCAGCAATCTCCTCCGGTGTTTCCCTGTGCAACAATCCTTTGAAGAAATGTAGAATTCCCCCCTTGCTTTCGAACTTTTGCCCGTCATCCGAAGGAACTTCTTCTACAGGAACCTTCGCCGGAACCTCTTTCTTCTCAAACTTCCCATTCAAAAAGACCGGACTGTTCTGTTTCGCCTCCGCAATGCCTTTCTCCACCGCATCCTCAATACGAAAAGGTTTGACAACAGTGGCAGGCGACCTCATAAGGGCCTCCGCATCGCCTGTAAGCCCGTTTGCAGAAATAATGGGGGCGTTCTCCTTTTTGCCCTTGGCCTCAACCTGCTCCTTGCCGGCCAAAAACTCCGCCTCAATTTTAGCTGCCAATTCCCTGGCATTGACCTGACGGTTCATAAGGTTTATCTGCTCCTGGTGACGACGCTCCATCTCCGCCCGCTGTTCGGAAAGCTTTTGTTCCACAACTTTCCTGTGGGCAGCCAGTTCCATTTCCACCTGCTTTTTCTTATCTTCAATTTCCTTTTCAATTTCCAGGCGCTTCTTTTCAATATTCGCCTGAAGTGCCTGTAAATCCTTTACGTCCATAATTACCTGCTGTTCCCCTGCCCCAATCCTTTCGTCAACAACTGATTATATCCCTCAACACAATCCGGATGTACCAACTGCCCCGTATCCGTCAAAAACTTAATTGTATGCCCATAGGCCGTCAGCATACCCTGCTGCAGACCGGAGCGGACCGCTTTTCGCAACTCCTCCACCCCCGGAAACTTCCTGCCCGTTTCAATCAAATCCGCCAAATATATGACCTGGCCAAGTTCGGAAAGATTAGCACCCCCCACCGAGTGACGGCGGATGGCCTCCAAAATTTCCCCGTCCCTGACACCGTACTCATGCTCCGCAAAATACGCCCCCAGTTTCTGGTGAAGCAGAATGGGCTGGTGCTCTTCCACAAAATCTATCTCCAGTCCCAGTTCCCCGGCCTTGGCTAAACTGTCCCCAACAGAAACCTTTCTGCCGCAATCGTGCAAAATAGCGGCCAAAGCCACCTTGTTCTTCGGCAATCCGTAACGCTCCGCCAACTCCAAAGCCGCTTCACAGACCCTTACGGAATGTTCATAACGGCTGGGTTTTAACTCTGTTTTCAGTTTGCCTTTAACTTCATCTATAGAGACCATTCTTCCCGATATACTCCGCCACGGCGGCCGGCACCATATCCATAATACTTTGCCCGGCCTGTACCTTTTGACGGACGGCTGTGCTGCTCACATCACACTCCGTAGTATGTACCATCACAATCCGCTCCGCCCTTACACCGAAATCTTCCCTGGCCCTGTCCAGCACATCCTCATAACCGGGCCGATACACCACCGCAAATTTCACCAATGCAAAAAGCTCTTCAATCCTGTTCCAGGTTTTCAACTGGGGCACACTGTCC
>JAZLMD010000089.1:0-12105 GCA_045598465.1 Acidaminococcaceae bacterium
ATAGACATTTTTACGATTTGCCTGAGTACTTGCAGCCCGATGATTTGCTGGTGTTCAATGATACCAGGGTCATTCCGGCCCGGCTTTACGGAACCAAGGAGACAGGGACGAAGGTGGAGGTGCTGCTTCTGACCCGCAGAAATACTACCGATTGGGAAGCGCTGGTACGGCCGGGAAAAAAATTGCAGTTTGGTGCGAGAATTAATTTCGGTCCGGAGCTGGGCTGTACCGTGGTGGAGCATACGGATTTTGGCGGCAGAATTGTCCGTTTTGAATACGAGGGTGTGTTTGAGGAAATTTTGGACCGCCTGGGGGAGGTGCCTTTGCCACCTTATATTACGGCTGAATTGGAGGATAAGGAACGCTATCAGACCGTGTACAACAGGGAAAGGGGCAGTGCGGCGGCACCAACGGCGGGATTGCATTTCACCAGGGAATTGCTGGAGAAGATAAAAGCCATGGGTTGTGAGGAGGTTTTTGTAACCCTGCATGTGGGTTTGGGGACTTTCCGGCCTGTGAGTGTGGAGAATATTGAGGACCATAATATGCACCGGGAGTTTTATACTGTGTCCCAGGGGGCGGCAGATGCCGTTAACAGGGCCAAGGCGGATGGCAGACGGATTGTAGCGGTGGGGACTACGGCGGTCAGGACCTTGGAGAGTGCCTGGCAGGACGGAAGATTGCGGGCCGGAGGTGCCTGGACCCGGATTTTTATCTATCCGGGATACGAATATAAGGTTGTGGACGCTTTGGTGACTAATTTCCATTTGCCCCAGAGTACGCTGATGATGTTGGTGAGCGCTTTGAGCAGCAGGGACATTATTTTGCAGGCCTATGGGGAAGCGGTGCGGGAAAGGTACAGGTTTTTCAGTTTTGGAGATGCCATGTTTATTCACTGAGGGTCAACCCTATGCGGTGGCTTTCAGCGGCGGTTTGGATTCCACAGTTCTGCTCTATCTTGGTCATAAATTGCTTGGGGATGGTGTTGTGGCCCTATTGGGCGTGGGACCAAATTTCCCCAGGAGTGAACAGGTTGAGGCGGAGGAGTTCTGTTATCAAAACAATATACGTCTGATAAAGATTCCTTTTGATTTCACCGTCGTTCCTGAGTTTGTCAGGAATACCCGGGAACGGTGCTATTACTGCAAAAGGGCACTCTTTACCTTGTTCAAGGCCGAAGCGGAACGATGGGGGGCCCGTCTGGTGGATGGCACCAATGTGAGTGATGACTCCGATTACCGTCCCGGCCGGAGGGCGGCGGCAGAGTTGGGGGTTGAGAGCCCTTTTTTAAAGGCAGGGATGGGGAAGGGGGAGATTCGTGATTTGGCTATGCGGCTGGGACTGGCGGTGTGGCAAAAGCCCGGTATGGCCTGTTTGGCCTCCCGCATTCCTTGTGGCAGCAAAATCACAGCATCACTTCTGACTAAAATAGATGGTGCGGAAATGGAGATACGGGGATTGGGTTACCGGCAGGTACGGCTTAGGGTTTTATCAGAGGCGGAATTTAGAGTTGAGTTGGAGCCATTTGGGAAGGAAGACAGGGAAAAGATTACAAATATTGTGATAAAATATTTTCCTTCAGCAAAAAATGTTAATTTCGCAAGTTATGTAGCGGGATATTTTAGCAAATAAATTTTTTACAAAATTTATTGACAGTTATTTGCTGTTGTGATAATATTTTGCATTTGCAATTTTTTTGATAATCTGTTATAATACATGCAAGTTTAGTTTGGAGCGGATTGACTGGTTATGCGTAAAATCGGAGACCGGGTCGTTTATCCAATGCATGGAGGAGCCACCATTTCCAACATTTATGAGGTGGATAACGACGGGGTAAAAACGGAATATTATGTTTTGAAAGTCCTTTGCAATGATTTGGTGGTTAATGTTCCTGTGGCCCAAGCGGATGGATTGGGCATGAGGGATGTTTCCGACAGATCGGTGTTGGATAAGTTAGTAGAGGTTTTGCAGGATAAACCGGATGTGACGGAAATTAAGGCCGTTTCCTGGAACCGCAGACAGCAGATGTATATTGACCGGCTGAAGACGGGGGATATGCTGAAGGTGGCGGAGACCTATAAAATGCTTTGGATTTTGGAATCAGAGAATCGTATCAGTGTGGGGGAGAGGCGGTTGTTGAGAACTTCCTTCAGAATTTTGCAGAGTGAAATCATGCTGATAGAGGAGAAGGATGAATTCGCCGTTGAAGCATGGCTAAATGAGAATACTAAATGAGCATTGTTAGAGAACATTGCTCATTTTTCTTTCCGAGTGCTTGATTTTCTTGTATATGTATATATAATAGTAACAGGTGATTTTTTAAGTTTTTATCATCGGAAATTAGCGTAGAAAGGAGGTGGACGGAATGGTTAAGAAAATTTTTAGCACCATCATTACTGTGGTTTTCGTTATTACCGGACTCATAATTACTGATTATTATATGCCTTTCATCACAGAAGCGATGGGCTATGACGTGAACAATCCCCAGGGGTTCTTTGGCATCACCACCGGCAGTTTGATTACTGGTGTGCTGAGCATGTTTGTTTTTACCTGGTTCGGCATCAAGGTTTCCCCCATTCTTAGCGATTTGATTTTGGATTTCAGTGAAAGTTGGGCTCAATTGCTGGCCAAGATTCCCACAGGGGATATTTTTGTTATGCTTATGGGTATGGTTGTGGGCCTGATTGTGGGCAATTTGGCCGGCGGGCCTTTTTCCTATTTGCCCATTGCGGGACCATATATTCCCGTCATTTCCAGTTTGGTGCTGGCTTTGATTGGTGCCAAGGTGGCTTTGCGTAAGCGTGACGATATTTTGAATTTCTTTACCCACATGCCCGGTCTGAAGCGGGAGAAATCATCTGATTCGGTCAGAAGTTTGGACAGGGCGGAAGTGTTGGCCTATGATAGAATTTACAGCAATAACAAGTTGTTGGATACCAGTGTCATTATTGATGGCAGGGTTATGGATATTCTTGCTGCGGGCTTTTTGGACGGCCGTCTTTTGGTGCCCAATTTTGTTTTGGCTGAGTTGCAGAAATTGGCGGACAGCAGCGACGGCATGAAGAGGGCCAAGGGCCGTCGGGGTTTGGATTTGGTCAGTGATTTGCAGAAGAGTTACCCCCAGCAGATGTTGCTGGTGAGTGAAGATTATGCGGATGTGCCGGATGTGGATGCCAAACTTTTGCGGTTGGCTAAGGATGCCAATGCCACCATTATCACTAATGATTTTAATTTGAATAAGTTGGCAGGTATTCAAGGAATCAGGGTTTTGAATATCAACGAATTGGCCAATGCCATCAAGCCCGTGGTGATGAGCGGCGAAGAGATGAATGTTTATTTGGTCAAGGAAGGGAAAGAGCTGAATCAGGCGGTGGCCTACTTGGATGACGGCACCATGATTGTGGTGGAGAACGGCAAGCAGTTCATCGGCACTTCGGTGATTGTTGTGGTCACCAGTGTTTTGCAGACGGTGGCGGGCCGGATGATTTTTGCCAAGATGAAGTAGGACGGGGAATATGGATATACGCATCGGTACGGGTTATGATGTGCATAAATTGGTTCCAGGACGCAGGTTGGTGCTTTGCGGGGTGGAGGTTCCCTATGAAAGAGGGCTTTTGGGGCATAGCGATGCGGATGTGGCGGTGCATGCTTTGATGGATGCCCTTTTGGGGGCGTTGGCCTTGGGAGATATCGGCCATTTGTTTCCGGATACGGATGCAGAATATAAGGATGCGGACAGCATGATGCTGTTGCGGCGGGTCGGGGAGTTGGTTTGCTCCAAAGGGTATAGGGTTGGCAATTTGGATTTGACCATTGTGGCTCAGGCCCCGAAACTGGCCCCTCATATTCAAAAGATGCGGAAAAATTTGGCGGAGGTCCTGCAGTTGTCTTTGGACAGGACGAGTGTTAAGGCCACCACCACTGAGGGGTTGGGATTTTCCGGCCGGGGTGAAGGGATTGCCGCAGAATGCGTTTGTTTGGTTGTCAGAGAGTAGCAGAGTATAGAGTTTGGTAAGCGGAGGAAAAGAGATGTCAGAGGAAATTAGGGTGAGGTTTGCCCCCAGTCCTACGGGGCCCTTCCACATTGGCGGTGCCAGGAGTGCGTTGTTCAATTACTTGTTGGCCCGCAAAACGGGCGGCAAGATGATTTTGCGGATTGAGGATACGGATTTGGAACGTTCCAGCCGGGAGTCCGAGGAAAATATTAAGGCCGCCTTGAAGTGGTTGGGCATGGATTGGGATGAGGGCGTGGATGTGGGGGGCCCCAATGGTCCCTACCGTCAGACCGAAAGGTTGGATATTTACAGAAAGTATACGGAGCAGCTTTTGGCCGAAGGGAAGGCCTATTACTGCTATTGCACGGATGAAGAATTGGAGGCGGAGCGGCAGGCGTTAAGTGCCAAGGGTCAGATGCCCCGTTATATGGGCCATTGCCGCAATTTGACTCCTGACCAGGTGGCGAAATATAAGGCCGAGGGCAGAAAGCCCACGGTGCGTTTCCGGGTTCCTGCGGACCGGCAGATTGTGGTACATGATTTGGTTCGTGGGGATGTTGTGTTCGACAGCAACGGCATTGGGGATTTTGTCATTGTGAAAAGTGATGGCATTCCTACCTACAATTATGCTGTAGTTATTGATGATCATCTGATGAAGATTAACCATGTCATCAGGGCGGAGGAACATTTGAGCAATACTCCCAGACAATGCCTGGTTTATGATGCTCTGGGGTTTGAAAAGCCCACCTTCGGTCATATTTCCCTGATTCTGGGCAAGGATCACACCAAAATGAGCAAACGGCACGGGGCCACCAGCGTGGACCAGTACCGTCAGCTTGGCTACCTTCCTGCGGGCATTAACAATTTTCTGGCCCTTTTGGGCTGGGCACCCAACAGCGAGCAGGAAATCTTCAGTATGGAGGAACTGATTGAAGCGTTCAGCATGGATCACGTAGCGAAGAATCCGGCAGTATTTGACATCGACAAACTGAATTTCATCAATCAGCACTATGTGCGCCAGTTGGATGAGGAAGGATTCTTTGAATTTGCCAGACCTCATATGCTGGCTGTGGGCTACATGGACGGCAAAGAGTCGGCGGAAAAATTGGCCTGGTTGAGGCGGGTGGTTTGGACAAGTCATGAGCATGTGTGTTACGGCGCCCAGATTCCTGATTATGTGAAGATGTACTTCATGGAGGAAGTTATTCCTGAAAATGAAGAGGCGGCAGCGGTGCTGCAGGCAGGGACGGTGCCCAAAGTTCTGCAGACCTTTGTGGATGAATTGGACAAGATAGAGTTGAATGGAGCCAATGTGAAGACCCTCTTTAAGACGGTGCAGAAAGTTACCGGTTTGAAGGGTAAGGACGTGTTTATGCCGGTGCGGGTGGCTTTGACCGGAAACCAGCATGGACCGGAGTTGACGGAAATTATTCCTCTCTTCGGCAAGGAAAAGTGCAAGGCAAGAATTGCCAAGATTATCTGATAAGAGGAAAAAGGAAATGACAATTAAGGTTTACAATACACTGACAAAACGGAAAGAGGAGTTTGTGCCCATGGTGCCGGGTCAGGTCCGGATGTATGTGTGCGGAGTTACTCCTTACAATCATCCCCATGTGGGGAATGCCCGTCCCTTTGTGACCTGGGACGTTATTCGCAGGTTTTTGGAGCATGAGGGTTATGATGTGACCCATGTGCAGAATTTTACGGATGTGGATGACAAAATCATTAACACCGCCAACAAGGAGGGAGTGCAGTGGTTTGAAATTTGCAACCGCTATATTGACAGCTACTTTGAGGTGATGGACAGGCTGAATGTTAAGCGGGCCCATGTTTATCCCCGGGTCAGTGAACACATGGAGGAAATTGTAGGTACGGTGCAGAAACTCATGGATAACGGTCATGCCTATGTTGTGGATGGGGATGTATATTATTCGGTGGAGAGTTTTGCCAACTATGGCTGTCTTAGCGGCAGAAATTTGGAGGATATGCAGGCGGGGGCCAGGGTGGATGTGGATGAGCGGAAACGCCATCCCATGGATTTTGCTTTGTGGAAGTCAGCCAAACCCGGTGAGCCCAGCTGGGATTCGCCCTGGGGCAAGGGGCGTCCGGGCTGGCACATTGAATGCAGTACTATGAGTATGAAGTACTTGGGTGAGCAGTTTGACCTTCACGGTGGCGGCAGTGATTTGATTTTCCCCCATCATGAGAACGAGATTGCCCAGAGTGAGGGTTGCACTCACAAGAGTCCTTTTGTCAAATATTGGCTCCACAATGGTTTTATTACGGTGAATGAGGAGAAGATGTCCAAGTCCCTTGGCAACTTCTTCATGGTTATTGATATTTTGAAGAGTTTTGATCCGGAGACACTGCGGTTCTTTATTGTGGAAACTCACTACCGTTCTCCCTTGGATTTCAGTGATGCCCGCCTGAACGAGGCTAAGAAATCCTTGGCAAGATTGGCCAATGCCAAAAAGAGTTTGCAGGAACTGGCGACGAAGATGAGCGCAGGTCCCACTCCCCGAAGTTTGGCCTTGCGTAGGGAAGCGGCAAAATTGCGTCAGAACTTTATGGATGCTATGGCGGATGACTTCAATACCGCTTTGGCCATCAGTTATATGTTCGAACTGGCCAAGAAAATCAATGCGTATAAGGCGGAGATTGGTGAGGGCAAGCCGGATGGGAAACTGGTGGATACCTGGCAAAAGGTTTTCACGGAGATGTGTTCCATTATCGGCATTTTGGAGACCGGCGAAAATGTTCGGGAGCAAATGACGGTCACCAGGGAGGTGGATCCGGAGGCGGCAGCCATCGAAGCGGCCATCGCAAGGCGTGGGGAGGCCAAGAAAAATAAGGACTACAAATTGGCGGACCAAATCCGGGCAGAATTGGCGGCCAAGGGTATTACCTTGCAGGATACTCCCCAGGGAGTCAAGTGGACCAGAGGATGAAATTTGAGCAGTACCAAAAGCTAAGGGATTTGGCTTTGAAAAATTGTTTGGAGGAGGGCCAGACCTATCCGGAGCCGGCGGGACTGAACCCCATCGTTCTGGCCTATATTGGGGATGTGGTGTTCAGCGGCTATGTGCGGCTGCGGCTTCTGCCCAGTTCCGGGCAGGTACGGGTTCTGCACGATTTGGCGGCCAAAATGGTGAGTGCTGTGTGCCAGGCGGGCGCCATGCGTTGCATAGTGGCGGAGCTGACGGAGGAAGAAACCGGGGTCTATCACAGGGGCCGCAACGCCAAGAGCATGGTACCGAAAAGTGCCAGTGTGTGGGAATACCGGGAGGCCACGGCCTTTGAGGCATTGGTGGGTTATTTATATTTGGAACAACGGCAGGAACGCTGTGAAGAACTGATGGAGAAGGCCTTCAGATTCATTGTGAAACATTATAAGGAGGGGAATAAATGCAAGTCAAGTTGATCCGTTTTACTCCTGAACCGGATAAAACAGTGGCTATGAGCGCCCGGCTTTGCTATAGTGCCATTGGTGCGGCCCAGCTGGAAGAAAAAATGTCTGATGAGGCGGCGGCCAAATTGGTGCATAAATTGGTAAGCATGGGGCATTTCAGTCCCATTGAACATGTGAGTTTCACTTTTGCCATTGAGGGTGTGAGCAGGGTGCTGACCCACCAACTGGTGCGGCACCGGATTGCCTCCTATTCCCAGCAGAGCCAACGTTATGTGGCGGAGCATAATTTTGAGAATATTGTGCCTCCGAGTATAGGGGCAAAACCGGAGGCCAAGGCCAAGTTTGAAAAGCTGATGGAGGATATCCAAGGTCTGTACAACGAATTCACGGAGATGGGGATTCCCAATGAGGATGCCCGCTATGTTTTGCCTAATGCGGCGGAAACCAAGATAGTGTGTACTTTTAACGCCCGCAGCTTGATGAATTTTTTCCAGCTGAGATGCTGTACCAGGGCCCAATGGGAAATCAGGGAACTGGCTAACAGGATGCTGGCGGAATGTAAGAAAGTTGCCCCCATCCTTTTTGAAAATGCAGGTCCCACCTGTGTGACCAGCCGAACCTGTCGGGAAGGGGCTATGAGTTGTGGTCGTTTGCCCGCACTTTTGGAGCAAGATAGGAACAAAGAATAATACATAGTGGACAAGGAGCATATCTATGGCCGGAATGCGGTGCTGGAGGCGTTGCGGTCCGGAAACAGGGTTAAGAGAATATTTGTAGCGGAGGGGGTAAAACCATCCGGGGTGCAGAAAATTTTGGCCTTGGCTGAGACAAAAAAAGTTGTGGTGGAGACGGTTAAAACCGTCAAATTGGAGCAACTGGCAGGTGGCGTAAGGCATCAGGGTGTATTGGCTCTGGTTAATCCTTTGAAGTTCAGCACCTTGGAAGATGTTTTTCAAAGGGCCGTGGAGCGGAAGGAACCGCCCTTCTTGTTGATCTTGGATGAATTGCAGGATCCTCAGAATGTGGGAGCCATTGTCCGCACCGCAGATGCGGCGGGAGTGCATGGGGTTCTTTTGCCCAAGCGGCACGGCTGCCCCTTGACGGGAACAGTGGCAAAAATTTCTGCAGGGGCGGTGGAATATGTGCCCCTGGTGCAGATAGGCAACATAGTGCAAACTATGCATACCCTACAAGAGAAATATAATTGCTGGATTGTGGGTGCGGATATGGGAGGAAAAAACTATACCCAAGCGAATTTGCAGGGACCGGTTGCCCTGGTCATCGGGGCTGAAGGCAGGGGCATGGGCCGGCTGGTGAAGGAACACTGCGACGAGCTGGTTTCCCTTCCCATGTTTGGGGGAGTGAACTCCTTGAACGCTTCCAATGCGGCAGCGATTCTGATGTATGAGATTGTCAGACAGAGGGGAATGGCAAATTGACGGAAAATGAGATGGTAGAAAAGTACCAATATTTGGTATCGGTCATCGCCAGGCCGTATTTTTTGGCTGGGGCCGAGGCGGAGGATTTGCAGCAGGAGGGGAGGATAGGTCTTTTGCGTGCTGTACGGACTTACAAAGATAAGCACGGTGTACAGTTTCCCACCTATGCCAGCCGCTGTATCAGGAATGCCATCCTGAAGGCCATAACCAAAGCACAGGGCGGCAACAATAATATGATCAAGCCCTTAGAAAACCTGGATTTTGAAGGAGTTAAAGAGGATGTTTTGGAAAATGAAGTATATTACAAGTACCTTTTGGACCAGCTCCTGCGAGGGGTTGGCCCCAGGGATTATGAGGTGGTAGAACTTTTTTTACAGGGATTCAGTTACGAGGAGATTGCCCAAAAACTTTCCTTGACAGTCAAGGCAGTGGATAACAAAATCCAAAAGATTAGAAAAAAATATTTGGCAAATGTGCAAAATCAGGCCAAATAGTGTAAAATAAGGACGGATTAATTTAGGAGGTGTTATTATGCAACAAGTTGAGGACCTTATCAAAGTGGTTCAAGAAGCCAAAACCGGCGGAAACATTGTGGTGATTACCGGCAAACCCGGCAGTGGCAAATCAAAGGTACTGCGGGAAGCGGCACAGCAGGAAAAATGGGTTTATGTAGATTGTCGTGAGCTTATCACCGAGCGTTTTTTAAGTATACCGGCGGCGGACCGTGGGCTCTATGCTCCGGATATGTTTTTGGAGGATTTGAAGGTATACGACAATGATGTGGTTGTTTTGGACAATCTTCAAACTCTGTTTGTCCCCGTATTCCACATTAACACTGACAGTTTGATGCGGAAACTGAGCAAACACATGACGATTTTGACAGCATGGCCCGGCTATGTGGACGGCGGAATGTTGTGTTATGACAAATTTGACGGGTCTGAGGCCATTCGCATCAGTCCAGACGGATTTAAGATTTTCAATATTTAATCATGGACTATAAACATACATTTGCAATTTTGACCGGGGGTGGGGATGCCCCCGGTCTCAATGCTGTCATTAGAGGTGCAGCCAAGACCTTTCTCAACAACGGTTGCCGGGTTTATGGCAGTATCAACGGCTTTAACGGTTTGGTAAACGGAAAGCTTGAACTCCTGGACTACAAAAGAATTTCCGGCATCCTGCCTAGGGGCGGCACCATTTTGGGTACCACCAACAGGGACAACCCTTTCCGTTTTGCAGTACACGGTGAGAAGGGTTTGATCTTTGAAGACCGCAGGCAGATGGTCTTGGACAATCTGAAAAAATATAACATTGAAGCCCTGATGGTTATTGGTGGGGACGGTTCCCTTGCCATTGGCGCCAAATTGGCCAAAGAATGCGGGGTAAATGTTGTTGGCTGTCCTAAAACTATTGACAACGACATTCTCGGCACGGAGCGTACCTTTGGCTTTGATACCGCCATGTCCGCAGCTACGGATGCCATTGACAGGTTGCACACCACTGCGGAGAGCCATCACCGGGTTATGGTTTTGGAAGTGATGGGGCGCTATGCGGGTTGGATTGCCTTGCACAGCGGCATTGCCGGAGGGGCGGATGTCATCCTTCTGCCGGAGATACCCTATCAGATTGACAAGGTTATTGAAAAGATTGAATCCCGTAAGGTGGCGGGCAAATCCTTCAGCATCATAGTGGTGGCCGAAGGGGCCAAACCTTTAGGCGGTGAAATGAGTGTGGCTCGGGTGGTGAAGGAAAGCTTCGACACCATCCGCTTGGGTGGCGCCGGCGAGAAGGTGGCAAAGATTATTGAGGAAAAGACCGGCATTGAAAGCCGCAATACTACCCTGGGCTATCTGCAGCGGGGCGGCACTCCCACCGCCTTTGACAGGGTGCTGGCCACCCGTTACGGGGTGGTGGCCGCCGAAAGTTGCCTGAAAGGGGAATACAATGTGATGATGAGTTTGCAAAACGACCAGATCAAACCGGTGGATTTGCAAATTGCCGGCTCCGGCAGCCGCAATGTTCCTCTGGATTTTGAACTTCTTCGTGTGGGCCGGGAATTGGGTATTTCTTTCGGTGACTGATGGACTATCAATATTTATATGCCACTATTGTGGCGGTGGTGGAGGGATTAACGGAGTTTTTGCCGGTGAGCAGCACCGGCCATATGATTATTGTAGGGAATATGCTGGGCTTTGAAGGTGCAGTGGTGGATGTCTTTGAAGTGTTCATTCAATTTGGAGCCATCCTTTCTGTACTCTTCATCTATGGCGACAGGTTTTGTCACTTCTTTACTCCGGATGGCTGGCGGCTGAACAGGGGGTTCAGTGCCTGGCATGTGGGGGCCGGATGTGTACCCTGCATGGCATTGGCTTTCTTTTGCTACAAATACATCAAAAATCTTTTATTCAATCCCTTTACCGTTGCGGTGGGGTTGGTATTGGGGGCCCTGTTGCTTTTTTGGGCGGAAAGTCAGATGGCGAAGCAACAAAACCTTGTCAATGATTTGGACCATATGAGTTTGAAACAGGCCCTCTATGTGGGACTTTTTCAAATACTTTCCCTTTGGCCCGGATTCAGTCGTAGCGGCAGTACCATTGCGGGGGGGATGTTGGTAGGCCTAACAAGGGAAGTAAGTGCGTCCTTCACCTTCATCGTGGCCGTGCCCATTATGTTCGCCGCATCCCTTTATGATCTCTACAAACACTATAAAGTACTTAATGGCGGCGATTTTGCTATTCTTGCTTTGGGCTTTGTGGTGGCAGGTATCGTGGCCTATCTTTCCGTAAAATGGTTTGTGCGTTTTGTAGGCAGGCACAACCTCAGCGGTTTTGCCTGGTATAGGATTCTCTTGGCACTTTTCACCATTTGGTACTTTTACAGATGATCGCGTTAGCGCTAAGGACACATAAATAATGCGTAATGCGGAATTCGTAATGCGTAATTGTGGTAAGATGGTCCTGTGATTGAAATAGGTGTCAGGTATCAGGGATTAGGCCATAGGCCATAGGCATTAGGTTTAAGGGCGCAGGGCGCAAGGCGTTTGTCGCCTGCCAGGGTTGAGGGTTGGGCCAACAGGGTTCAGGAAAGTCAGCATAGTGCGAAGTTCTATGCCTTCCCCCGGGGGGAAGGTGCTGAGCGTAGCGGAGCGATAGAAGGAGAATATGCAAGAAAAGTTTATTTTTTCCGTACCGGATTCCAACAGCAACAATATTTCACCAGATGCGGTGAATGTAAGGTTGTTGAATTGGGCGGTGTTGGAGGC
>JAZLMD010000090.1:0-3312 GCA_045598465.1 Acidaminococcaceae bacterium
GCATCATAGTAACCGCTGCTCAGCACATAGGTGCCCAGCATAATGCGGCGGCGGACCTCCGCCCCAAAACCCTCCGTCCTGCTGATGGCAGTCATCTCCGGTGCGGAAAGGGCCTCCTGATTGCGGTAACCGTAACGCACCCCATCAAAACGGGCCAGGTTGGCACTGGCCTCCGCAGGGGCAATAATATAATAAATGGTGACGGCGTACTCCGTGTGGGGCAGTGAAATATCCACAATCTCCGCCCCCAGTTCCTCGTACTTCTTCACCGCCGCCATAACACAGGTCTTCACATCCTCATCCATGCCCGCAAAAAATTCCTTGGGCAGACCGATTTTCAAACCCTTCACGTCCTGTACCAGGGCCTTGGTGAAATCAGGAACCTCCACATCCAAAGAAGTGGAATCATGAATATCACGGCCGCAAATGGTATTCAAAACCAGGGCCGCATCCGTCACATCCTTGGTAATAGGCCCGATTTGGTCCAGTGAGGAAGCGAAAGCCACACAACCGTAACGGCTGACCCTGCCGTAGGTGGGTTTAATGCCTACACAACCGCAAAAGGAAGCGGGCTGACGGATGGAACCGCCGGTATCGCTGCCCAATGTCCACAGGGCCTCACCGGCAACAATGGCCGCAGCACTGCCACCGCTGGAACCGCCGGGAACACAGTCCAAAACCCAGGGATTATGACTGGCCCCAAAATAACTGGTTTCGGTGGTGGAACCCATGGCAAATTCGTCCAGATTCGTTTTGCCCAAAAATACGGTTTCGTCCCCACGCAATTTCGTGATGACATGGGCATCATAAATGGGAACAAAATTCTCCAAAATCCTGCTGGAACAGGTGGTCTTGAGCCCCCGGGTGGAAATGTTATCCTTGATGGCTCCGGGAACACCGGCCAAAGGTGCAACAGGTCTGCCCTCCGCAATCATGGCGTCCACTTTGGCGGCCTGGGCCAGAGCCCCCTCCTCATCCAAAGTCACATAGGCGTGAACATCCTTCTCCACCGCACCGATACGGTCAAAAACCGCCTTAGTGAGTTCCACGCTGGAAACTTCCTTTTTAACTAATTTTTCATGCGCCTCATGGGCTGTCAATTCATACAGATTCATCCCAGCCCTCCTTATTCCAAAACCCTGGGAACCTTAAAGCCCCCGTTATGCACTGCAGGTGCGTTCTTCAACGCCTCCTCATGACTCACCCCGGAAAGGGCCACATCCTCACGGAACACATTGGTCACAGGCAAAATGCTGGCAGTGGGCTCAATACCCGTAGTATCCAGCTTTTGCATCTTATCCACATAATCCAAAATCTGGTTGAACTGCTCCGTGAATTTCTCCAACTCACTCTCAGGAACAGTCAAACGGCTGAGCACGGCAATGTGCTTTACATCCTCTTTCGATACGCTCATTTCAGAATCTCCTTAAAACTAATCTTTTAGAGTACACCTATTATAGCACAAAAACGAAAGATATACACAACTTTTCACAATATATCATTTACCCTCACTTGCCGTCCGAGGGCATTTGCACATCTTTAACTGTCAAAAATTCCTAAAAACTCCCTGGGACTTACAATCTTTGGATCCTTCGGAAAATGCTTCTTATTACCCGTAATCAAAATTGCACCCGAATCTTTGGCAACTTCATAAAACTTTTTATCCGCTTCATCCACAAACTCACATTTACTGGGAATTGCAACCACCACCATTCCCACATACCTTATCCAACTTAAAACAGCACGTACCTCACCAACCGAAAAACCAAACTTAGGTCTCAACAAAACCTCTTCATATTCCTGCATAATTCTTTCATCATAACAGGGAACAATTTTCCCGTTCAACAACAAAGCCATAATCTGAGCCGGCACACCATCACCTGACCAAAACCCGGAGACCAAAACATTGGTGTCAATAACTACTAACATTTATTTTCCCTCACGTACGGCCGCTATCTCCGCCTCAATATCATCATCGGACATATAGCCCCGTCCGGCCGCTTTATTTCGCATAGAATTAAATGCCAACATGGCCCTGGCCTGACGTACCGCCTTAACCGTACCCTCCAAATCCCCATCCGCTATATTTATCATCAAAACCTTGGGCTTACCGTTATTTGTAATAACTGCCTCACCGCCCTCATCCAAACAATTCCAAATCTCCTTAGACGCAGTCCGCAACTCCCTCACCGAATAAAAATCCATATTAACACCTCCACATAATATGATACATAATAATACACAATCGCATACACAGTTGTCAACACATTATAACACAAATATAGTGGTTTTTTATAACCCATTCCCTACGCCTTTCATAGCATTTGCCTATTTGAGAACAAACATGTATAATGTAAGCACTACAGCAAGGGAGGTAGGTTATGGAAGAATTGAAACAACTGCGTCAGGAAATCGACCGGCTGGACCAAGTCATTGCAGAAAACATCAAAATGCGTCTGAAAATCGGCCAACTGATTGGGGCCTGTAAAAAGAAAAACTCCCTGCCCCTTGAAAACAGGGAACGGGAGGAAGAAGTAATCCGCAACTTCACTGACACAGCCGGACCTAACACCCGCCCCATCATCGAAGCCATTATCAAGGCCACAAAGGATAGGGAAAAAGCTGTTAGCCATTAAGGCAAAACACCGCTTAGCACAAAGGGAGCATTTTATTATGACTATCACCACCGAAAACTTAATCATTGGCGCAGGTCCTGCCGGCATTACGGCGGGCATAATCTTACATAAGGCAGGCAGAGATACTCTTGTATTGGAACGGCTGGACTTGCAGTCCAAGGACAAACTCTGCGGCGGTATTCTTATGCCGACAGTGTTACAGGAACTGGAAAGGATTTTTCAACAAGATTTGCGCCACCTTATTGCCCAGGACAATGTAAATATTGATGTTATCAATTCCAATGGGGAAACAATCCGTCCCTTTAACTTTGGCACACTCTACACTGTCAACCGCCGTGACTTTGACCTCTATTTTGCCACCACGTACATAAAGCAGGGCGGCAAACTTTTAGATAACATTCTTATCCAAAACATTGACCTGGAAAACCATGTTCTGCAATGTTTTGACGGAAAAAATAACAAGGAACTAACCATCCGTTTCAGCAAACTCATCGCTGCTGACGGAGCCAGTTCCCCCACCCGTTACCGGCTGACCAGGACAGCAACGCAGGTTATACCATCTTTGGAAACCTATGTAGATAATTCCTATTCGGATAATTTCCTGATGAAACTGTCAGAAGATTTGTGGGGCTATGCCTGGTACATACCCCAAGGCAAAACCGCCAATATGGGTTGC
>JAZLMD010000091.1:0-2511 GCA_045598465.1 Acidaminococcaceae bacterium
CTTACTACTGATTTGTCTGACAAATTTGAAAAATAATCCAAAGCAAAAAATCCCCAGCCGGGACCGGCTGGGGATTTTTTTATCGTCCCGTTCAGCCGCCCCCCTCTCTTTATGGAAAAGTAAGAAATTACTATTGAAAAAAGATGATTAACAGAATATTTGTGGTATAATGATTTCATTATGATGAGAATTATTTTTAGTATTGTTCTTTCTTTGTTTTTCTGTTTCAGTGCCTTTGCACAGGAGATTACCATTCTTCATACCAATGATATTCATTGTGGGGTGGATGAAGGGGTGGAGCTAAGCGGTGTTTCCTGGTTGAAGCAGGTGTATAAGGAAGCGGGTTTGCCCGTGGTGTTGGTGGATGCGGGGGATGCGGTGCAGGGTGCACCGCTGGGCACCCTTACCCGTGGTGCCGCTATTGTGCGGCTGATGAATGCTGCCGAGTATGATTTTGCCGTTCCAGGCAATCATGAGTTTGATTACGGCATAGAAGATTTCAAGGTTTTGGCAGGGAGTTTGAGCTGTCAGTATTATTCCGCCAATATTACAGAGCGGGGCAAGTTGTTGCTGGAGCCCTATAAGATGTTTTATTTTGAAAATACCCAGGTGGCTTTTGTAGGAGTGACCACGCCTATGACATTGTTTTCTGCCAATCCTTCTTTCTTTTATGAGCCGGGGAATCCCAAGAAGAGAATTTATTCTTTCGGGGAGGCCTATAAAGGCGGGAAATTTGCACTTTACTCTCAAGTGCAGAAGGCGGTGAATCAGGCCCGGAAGAAGGGGGCAAATTATGTGATTCTTGTGGCCCATTTGGGTAATCATGTGCATTGGTGGAGCGTCAGGGATTTGTTGAAGAACTTGCGTGGGGTGGATGCGGTTATTGATGGCCACAGCCATGAGAATTATATTGAGAAGATGCCGGATGCCACCGGCAAGGAGGTTCTGGTGACCCAGACCGGAAGCCGTTTGGCCTGTGTGGGAAGGATTACCATCTCTGACGATGGCAAGTTGAAGGCGGACAAGATTCGCTTTGTGGGCGGCAAAGATGAGTTGGTGGCCGAGGGCATAAGGATTGAAAAGGGTGAGTATGAAGGACTTTTGATGAGTCCTCTGGGGCATACGGGGTATCCCCTTTGCGCCAACAATCCGGAAACCAAGACCCGTATGGTGCGGAACAGTGAGAGCAATCTGGGTGATTTGGTGGCGGATGCCTATAGGATTATTTTGGGTGCCAATATCGGTGTTGCCAATGGCGGCGGTCTGCGTGGGGGCATAGGTGCAGGGATGATTACTTACCGGGATGCACTGACGGTGAGCCCTTTCGGTAACCGGCTTTGTGTGGTGGAGCTTTCCGGTCAACAGCTTTTGGATGTTTTGGAGTATAGCGTGCATCGTTGTCCGGAGGAGTTTGGCGGTTTCCTGCAGGTGAGCGGGCTGAGTTTTGATGTGAATCTGGCCATTCCCAGTCCGGTCAGGTTGAAGAACGGGGTTTTTGACGGGGTTAGAGGCATCAGGAGGGTCAGCAATGTGAAGATTGGCGGAGTTTCGTTGGTGCCGGATAGGATGTATACTGTGGCGGGAAGCGATTTTACCCTGGTGGCAGGCGGGGACGGTTATACCATGCTGCAGAGTAATGTGCGTTGCCGTCAGGTGCGGCTGACGGATATGGATGCTTTGCAGGAGTACATTCATACCCATTTGCGGGGCATTGTGCCGGATGTTTACCGGAACCCCCAGGGGGCAGGGAGGATTAATTTTTTGAAGTAGTATGAAGGTATTGCTTTTGTCTTTGTTAATTTGTTTGTTGCCCTGGGGGGCGGCGGCGGAAAATGTCAGGGTCAGTTTGGCCAGGGACCAGCAGAGCATCCCTTTGGAGGCCCAAGCGGATTTTGAGGTGGTGAATTTGGATGACGGTTCCAGCCGTACTGTGGAGGCAGGAACCTATTATTTGAATGAGCGGAGCGGGGTAATATATCTCAGCGATTTGAAGGGTGGGGCCAAAATTCAGATTAATCGCAAGGACGGTGGATCCGTTCCTTCCCTTGGACATAAACGTTATAACGGCAAGTTGGTGGCCTTTGCCAAGCGGGGCAGGGTTCAGGTGAATAATGAGGTGGATTTGGAGTTTTTGATAACTTCTGCTTTACCAGGCAAGACCAGTCCCATCTGGCCGGATGAGGCCATTAAGGCCCAGGCGGTGGCGGCCCGCAGTTATGTTAAGTATATGAAGTTGCTGAACCGTGAGAAGGATTTTGATATTGAGGCTACCAATCAGGAATTGCCTTTTATTGGTTTGGGCGGTGAGAAGCCGGTTATCACTAAAATGGTGCAGGCCACCCGGGGCCAGTATTTGCAGGACCGGGACGGGATGCCGGCCATGGCGGTTACCACTCCCTCACCAGGGGGCAGGACCGAGAGTGCGGTGAATGTTTTTGGGGTTAGTTACTCTTATTTGCAGAGTGTGGAGGACTACGATAGCGATTCTCCGGATTTCAGTTGGACATATGA
>JAZLMD010000092.1:0-3376 GCA_045598465.1 Acidaminococcaceae bacterium
ATCATCCGTGACCAGCGCGGGCTCTGTGCTTATTGTGAGACCACTATTGCCCGGGCCAGGACGGAGGAGGAAGTGGATGATTTCCGGGTGGAGCATTTCTATCCCAAGTCCGGAACGGAGAAATCCAAACATAATTACCATTTGGATTGGCAGAATCTTATCGGTGTGTGTCACGGCGGCAGCCAGCCGGGTGTGCCGGAGGCCATGAAACGGTTTTCCTCCCGGCAGATTGACCGCAGTTGTGATGTGCTGAAGGGGGATAAGAATCTTACCAAGGAAATACTTAATCCTCTGACGATTCCTACGGACCGGTTGTGGTGTTTCAGTGAGTTTGACGGCACTATGTACGTGGACGCATTGAGTTGTCCGGAGCATTTGCAGGACCGGGCTCAAAACACTATTGAGGAACTGAATCTTAATGCCCCCCGGCTTTGCCGTATGCGTAAGGAAGTAATAGAGAAAATCGGTACGGAGTTGGCGGATATGGTGGCGGAGGGGACGAGAATAGACGATGCTTTGGAAATTTTGGCGGTGGCTTTTTTGGCGCCGGACGAACGGGGGATGTGCCTGCCCTACTTCTCAACTATCAGGTGGTATTTGGGAAACGGGGCGGAACGGATGATAGATAAATTCTTGCATCGGCATAAGGAGGATAAATGAAATTGACTGATGTGGCTTTTAAGGCCTATGATGTGCGGGGGATTTACCCTACGGAAGTGAATGAGGAGCTGGCTTATAGGGTTGGTAGGATATTGGTGCAAAAATTGCAAGCCAGAAAGATTGTGGTGGGCCATGACATCCGCCTGAGCGGTCCCGGTATGCTGCGTTCCCTGGCTGAGGGTATTATGGATGGAGGGGCTGAAGTTGTCAATATCGGGCAATGCGGCACGGAGATGGTTTATTTCGGAACCTACTATACTGATGCGGACGGCGGGGTGATGATTACCGCCAGCCACAATCCCAAGGAGTACAATGGCATGAAGCTGGTATCCAAGGGGGCAAGACCCATTTCGGCGGATACCGGGTTGAAGGATATAGGCCGGCAGGCCGTTGCGGAGGATTTCCCACGGGGCTTGCTCCCCGGTGTGCAGAAGGGAAAAATCACGGATTTGGATATTATGCCCGCTTATGTGGAGAAACTGTTGTCCTTCGTGGACAGGGAAAAATTGCAACCTGTCAGGATGGTGGTGAACCCGGGCAACGGGGGCGCAGGCCCAATTTTCAAGGAAGTGGCCAAATATTTGCCTATCGAATATGTGATGTTGAACCCGGAGCCGGACGGCAATTTCCCCAACGGGGTGCCAAACCCCATGCTTTTGGAAAACCGTCGGGAGACGGCAGCCAGGGTGGTGGCGGAAAAGGCAGATTTGGGTGTCAGCTGGGACGGAGATTTTGACCGTTGTTTCCTTTTTGATGCCCTGGGCAATTTTGTGGATGCCTATTACATCATCGGACTTTTGGCGGAGGTGTTCCTGGAGAAGGAGCCGGGTGCCAAGATTATGTATGACCCCCGTTTGCGTTGGAACGTGGAAGAAACTATTGAACGTTTGGGCGGTAAGAAAGTCATCTACAAATCAGGCCATGCTTTCATGAAGGAATGTATGCGTAAGGAGGAAGTGCTTTACGGAGGGGAAAGCAGTGCCCATCATTATTTCCGTGATTTCACCTGTTGCGACAGCGGCATGCTGCCCTGGCTTTTGGTTTACCAATATCTTTCTGTAACCGGCAAGAGTTTGCAGCAGGCGGTGGGGGAGCGGATGGCCATGTTCCCCGTCAGCGGCGAAATCAATCGCAAGGTTACCAATGCCAAGGAGATTTTGGGCCGTATTAAGGAAAAGTATGATGACGGCGTGTATGACGATATTGATGGCGTTAGTGTGGCCTATCCCGAGTGGAGATTTAATGTGCGTACCAGTAATACGGAGCCGGTGATGCGTCTGAATGTGGAGACCAGGGGGGATAAAAGTTTGTTGGAGGCAAAAACAGCTGAACTTTTGGCCATGATTGGGGGCGAGGAGGCATGATAAAAAAGATTCGCAAAGCAGTGATTCCCGCCGCAGGGTTGGGAACCAGATTTTTACCGGCAACTAAAGCCGTGCCTAAGGAAATGTTGCCTATTGTGGACAAGCCAACCATCCAATATATTATTGAGGAAGCCGTCAACAGCGGTATTAAGGAAATCTTGATTATAACCAGCCGCAACAAGGCCGCCATTGAGGAACATTTTGACAGGAATATTGAGTTGGAGCAGAATCTTTTTGAACATGGCAAGAAGGATTTGCTGGCCATGGTGCAGGAGATAAGCGGTATTCGCATCCATAGCGTGCGGCAGAAGGTGGCCAGAGGTTTGGGCCATGCCATCCTTTGTGCCAAGGATTTTGTGGGGGATGAACCTTTTGCAGTACTTTTGGGCGACGATGTGGTTTACAACGACGAGAAGCCGGCTTTGGGGCAGCTGATGGGCGCCTATGAAGAGTTGGGGGGTACGGTTTTGGGTGTGCAGACCGTGGCGCAGGAAGCTACCAAACTGTATGGTATTATTGCTCCCGGCGGGAAGTCGGGGGAGAGGTCTTACGCAGTGCGGGATATGGTGGAGAAACCTAATCCTGAGGAGGCACCCAGCAGATTGGCGGTGTTGGGGCGTTATGTTATCACACCGGGGATTTTTGACATTCTGGAGCATACGGAACCCGGCAAGGGGGGCGAAATCCAGTTGACGGACGCCCTGAGGGTTTTGGCGAAGAAGGAAAAGGTTTTTGCCTATGATTTTGAAGGCCGCCGTTATGACATTGGGGATAAGGAGGGCTTTTTGGAGGCCTGTGTGGAGTTCGCCCTGCGGCGGGATGACCTTAAGGATCAATTCCGAAATTATCTTAAGGGGTTGCAATTATGAGTATCAAAGCAGTGATTTTTGATATGGATGGCACCACTTTGAGTACCTTGGACGATATTGCTAATGCGGTGAACCACACTTTGCAGCAGTTCGGGCAGCCCACCCGTCCGAAGGAGGAGATTGTGAAGTATTTGGGGAACGGCTCCCGTTGGATTTGGGAGAATTTTTTCCCCGGAGACGAAGAACTGATTGACCGTTATTTGGCGGTTTACAGCGAATACTACAAGGGGCATTGTGCCATTTGCACCCGACCTTACGACGGAATACTGGATATGCTGCGGAATTTGCGGGCCAGGGGAATCAAGGTGGCCATCGTTTCCAACAAGCCGGACTTTGCGGTACAGCCCCTGTGTGAAGAGCATTTTCCCGGACTGATTGATTTTGCCTGCGGCGAAAGGTCCGGCATCCGCCGCAAGCCCCATCCGGACTCTGTGTATGAGTGCCTGAACAAATTGGGGGTTGACAGGAGCGAGGCGGTGTATG
>JAZLMD010000093.1:0-9970 GCA_045598465.1 Acidaminococcaceae bacterium
CGTAATGTTCCGGGAAGCCAGTTCCTTGGCAACGGATTTGGTAAAACCGATGACCCCCGCCTTGGCCGCCGCATAATTGGCCTGGCCCGCATTGCCTGCCACCCCCACTACGCTGGAAACGGAAATGATTCTGCCGTAACGATTTTTCATCATATATTTCGCCACCGCCTTAGTAGTGTTGAAGACACCCTTCAAATCCACCGCCAGCACGCTATCCCATTCCTCTTCCTTCATACGGAGCAACAGATTATCACGGTTGATGCCGGCATTATTCACCAAAATATCAATCCTGCCAAAGGCCTTGATACCCTGCTCCACCATTCCAGCGGCACTGTTAAAATCCGCCACATTGCCCTCCGCCAGCACCGCTCTGCGCCCCAGGGCATTGATGGCTTCCTGTACCCGGCGGGCATCGGCCAAATTCTCCTGGCCCACATAATTGACAATTACATCCGCCCCCTCCTGGGCCAACCGCAGGGCAATGGCGGCCCCGATACCACGGCTGGCACCGGTCACCAAGGCGATTTTATTTTCCAATCTCATTCAAAGTACTCTCCAAACTTGCCATATCTTCCACATTGTAACAGGGTATATCTTTATTGATCTTTCTCATAAAGCCGGTCAGCACCGTACCCGGCCCAACTTCCACGAAGGTATCAAAACCATCCTTAATCATCCTCTTGACGGATTTTTCCCACTGCACCGGGGAAGCCGCCTGCCGCACCAAAAGTTTTTTGATGGTCTCCGCCTCCTGCACAGGTTTGGCGTTCACATTGGCATAAACAGGAACCCTGGCATCACAAAAGTCCACCATATCCAACAACTTGCCCAATTTTTTTGCCGCCGGCTTCATCAAAGTGGAATGGAAGGGAGCGGACACGGGCAACTCCAGGGCTCTCCTGGCCCCGCCTTTTTTCAATGCTTTGATGGCCGCCTGCACCCCTTTGCTGGTGCCGGCTATCACCACCTGGCCGGGACAGTTGAAATTCACCGCCTGCACCGCCTCTCCGGATTTTTCTTCCACCTTCTGACAAATCTCCACAATCTCTTTATGGTCCATGCCCAGCACCGCCGCCATGCTGCCTGCCCCCACGGGCACCACCTCCTGCATATATGTGCCACGGGCCCTGACACTGATTAGGGCCTCTTCGTAACCCATGGCCCCTGCCACCACCAAAGCGGAATACTCCCCCAAGCTGTGACCTGCCACCGCCTCCGGAACAACCCCCTTCTGACGCAGCACCGCCGCCACCGCCACGCTGACGACCAAAAGTGCCGGTTGGGTATTAAAAGTAAGCCGAAGATGCTCCTCCGGCCCATAGAACATCATATTTGTCAAAGGCATATCCAAAGCCGCATCCGCAGCATGGAACACATTTCTGACCACAATATAGTTTTCGAACAGATCCCTGCCCATACCCACATATTGTGAACCCTGGCCGGGAAAAATAAATGCTAACTTCATACGCTACCTACCATACTCTTGTTCTGTTGAATCCGCTCCGCAATAACCTCAGTCACATTATTCTTCACAAACTCAATTGTAATACCAATAGCGTTGGTAATGGCATAGGCCTTACTGTTACCGTGACAGATGACGAAAGGTGCTTTAATTCCCAAAAGCAACGCCCCGCCATATTTGTTAGGATCCATCTTGCTGCGAAGCTTCTCCATGGCCGGCTTAATCAGCCCGCCACCCAATTTGGTAAGCAGACCGCTCGACAGAACGGCCTCCTTCATCAGCATAAAAATGGTTTTTGCCAAACCCTCACCAAACTTCAACAGGGCATTCCCTACGAAACCGTCGCACACCACCACGTCCGTACCGCCGGTGGTAATATCCCGTCCCTCAATATTCCCCTGGAAATTTATTCCCTGACAGGCCTTCAGAAGAGGGAAAGTGGCTTGGGCCTGCTCATTCCCCTTGGTCTCCTCCGCCCCAATGTTCAGAAGACCCACACGGGGTTTCAGGATATGCAAAATTTTTTCCGCATACACACTGCCCATAATGGCGTTCTGCACCAAATTAGTAGGTTTTGCGTCCACATTGGCACCCGCATCCACCAGCACCGCACCCTTCCCCATACCGGGAATGGTCAAACCTATGGCGGGCCGCTCCACTCCCTTGATACGTCCTGTCAAAAGGGTTGCCGCCGTCATAGCCGCCCCTGTGGACCCGGCGGAAACAACCGCATCGCAAAGGCCCTGCTTCAACATCTTGGCAGCCACCACAATGCTGGCATCTTTCTTTTGCTTCACAGCCATGGCCGGATGTTCATCCATCTCAATCACCTGGCTGGCATTATGAACCTGCACCCGGTCATCCTTGATACCCAACTTGGCAAGCACTTCCTCAATCTTGATAGCGTCACCGATAAGAATAGTTTCACAGGCAAATTTCTTTACCGCATCCACAGCCCCCTGCACCAGTTCCGTCAAACCGTAGTCAGTGCCCATTACATCAACCGCTATTTTCATGGCTTTCAAACGATTTTCACCGCTCCTAAAACTCAACCCTTGATTTTCTTGTTGCAATCCTCAATAAATTTGTCCACATCAATCCCATGGGCTCCCGCCCCCTGGCCGATGGTTTCGAAATGAGCCGCCATGCAACCCACGCAACCCAAGCCGTATTTCGCAAAAACCTCCATAATCTCAGGATGGTTCTGCACCGCATCAATAATGCCGGTATCCTTCGTAATTTCCATAATTTCCTCCTCTAATTGCACTATACTTTATTCCCTGAGCTTACCCTCATATTCTTCCGCCACCTTGGCCAGAATCTGCTTCATGCTGGCATCCACTTCCCCATCAGTCAAAGTCCTGTCCTCCGCCTGATAGTAAAGTTTAAAGGCCAGGGATTTCTTATCCGCACCAATCTTGTCACTGGTGAACAAATCAAAAACCACCACATCCTTGAGCAGCTCACCCCCATACTTCAGGATAACCGCCTCCAATTCCGCATCCGTAACCGCAGCCGGCACCACCACGCTGATGTCCCTCTGCATGCCGGGGAACTTGGGCATATGGCTGAACTTGGGGATGCGGGTGGCGAACTGTACCAAAGGAGCCAGCTCCATCTCCAAAACGAAGCTCTCCTCCTGCAAATCATAGGCCCCGCTGACACCGGGATGCAACTGACCGAAACTGCCAATCTTCTCCCCGTTCAACACCACATCGCAGCTCTTGCCGGGGTGCAGATAAACCTCATCAGAACGGATGAAAGTGTAACCTTCCACACCAAGGTGCTCCAGCAAACCTTCTGCCAAACCCTTCACATCAAAGAAATCCACACAGCCGCTCTTGCTGCACCAGCTCAAATCCCTGTTCCTGCCGCTAAGCACCAGGGCAATCCGCACGGGCTCGGCGGGGAAATTCTCCAGTGGCAACTCCCGGGGCAAATATACCCTGCCCGTCTCAAAGATGGCCACCCGCTCCGCCTGCCGGGCCAAATTGTAATTGGCTATGCTGAGCAAACTGGGGAAGAGCATGGTCCGCATCACCTTAAAATCGTCCGTAATGGGATTGATCAGGGGAATAACCTTTCTGCGTCCGTCCTCCGCCGGTACTGCCACCTTGTCAAAAGTGTTTTCATTTATAAAGCTATAAGTCATCACTTCGTCCAGACCGGCGCCGACCAAATAATCCTGCACCATGTCCTTTACATCATCCGTCTCGGACTGACAGCCCTGGGCCATGCCCAAAGCGGGATAATGACTTTCGATATAATCTAAACCGCGAATACGGGCTATTTCCTCGGAAATATCCGCCGCCTCCGTAACATCGTTCCGCCAGCTGGGGACCACAATCTTCAAATTGCCCCTATCCTCCTCCACCTGGAACTGCAGGCCCCGGAGAATCCTCACCATCTCCCCAACGGGAATATCCATGCCGATACGTCCGCTGATGGCTTCAGCCGTGGTATTGATAACGGCAGGTTTCACTTTCTCAGGATAACTCTCCACAATGCCGCCAACGGTCTCACAGGCCCCCATCTCCTCCAGAAGACGGGCCGCCCGATTCAAAGCGTTATGGGTCAGAACGGTATCCACACCCCGTTCAAAACGGCCGGAGGCCTCACTCCTCAAACCCAAAGCCCTGCTGGTACGCCGAATGCTGGGCCCGTTGAAAGATGCCGCCTCAAGCAGTACGTTACGGGTGGCAGCAGTGACTTCCGTATCCAAACCACCCATCACGCCGCCCAGACCCACCGCCCGTTTGCCGTCGGCAATAACAATCATGCTGTCGTCCAACACCCTTTCTTTTTCGTCCAGAGTAACCAGCTTTTCCCCCTGGCCGCCCCTACGGACAACCAAAGTATGATCCTCCACCTTGTCATAATCATAGGCATGCATGGGCTGGCCCAACTCCAACATCACATAATTAGTCACATCCACCACATTGCTGATGGGCCGCATGCCGCAGGCACGCAAACGTTTCTTCATCCAATCCGGGCTGGGACCAATCTTGATGTTTTTCAACATCCTGACAGCAAAACAGGGACACAAATCACCGGCCTCAATCCTGATAGCCGCCAATTCCCTGATATCACCGCCTGCCTCCTCCTTCACCCCCAGTTCCGGCATCCGCATCGGGCAACCGGTTATGGCCGCAATCTCCCGGACCAAACCAATCATACTGAAACAATCCGCCCTGTTGCTGGTAAGATCAATATCAATCACCACATCATCCAACCCCAGAACCTTCTTCACATCCACACCGATGGGAGTGTCCGGCGGCAGAATAAAAATACCGTTTCTCTCCTCCGGCAACAGCAATTTGCTGTCAATGCCCAATTCATCCGCACTGCAAAGCATACCGAAGGAATCCAAACCACGCATTTTGGCCTTCTTCAGCTTCAACCCCTCAGGATTGTGTCCGCTGGGCGGCAGGGTGGCTCCCACTGTAGCCACGGGCACCATGTCATACTGCTTCACATTTTGGGCACCGGTGAGAATCTGCACAATCCCCTGACCGTAATCCAGCATACAAACCCACAAATGGTCGGAATTCGGGTGACGGTAAATCTCCATCACCTTTCCCGTCAGCACCCCGCTGACACCCGCACCCAAATCCTTCACTGTTTCCACTTCCAGGCCGGCTCTGGTAATCTTATCCACCAATTCGGCAACAGGAATATTGATATCCACATACTGCTTCAACCACTCTAATGACGCTAACATACCCTTTCCCCCTTACCTGAACTGATGTACGAACCGCAAATCGTTCTCAAAGAACAACCTCAAGTCGTCAATACCGTATTTCAACATAGCGATACGCTCCACCCCCATGCCGAAAGCGAACCCGGTCATAAGGTCAGGATCATAGCCGCTCATTCGCAGCACATTGGGATGCACCATACCGCTGCCCAAAATCTCCAGCCAGCCGGAGTTTTTGCACACCCGGCAACCCTTGCCGCCACAAATCACACAACTGATATCCACCTCCACGGATGGCTCCGTAAAGGGGAAATAACTGGGACGGAGACGGACCTTTACACTGCTGCCAAAAATCTCTTTCAGAAACAGTTCCAAGGTCCCCTTCAAATCCGCCAAACTGATATTCCTGTCCACCACCAAACCTTCCACCTGATGGAACATGGGGGAATGGGTGGCATCATAATCGCACCGGTAAACCGTACCGGGGGCAATCATCCTAATAGGAGTATTGGGTTCCAGGGATTGCATAGTGCGGGCCTGAATAGGACTGGTCTGGGTCCGGAGCAAATACTCATTGGTAATATAAAACGTATCCTGCATATCCCTAGCCGGATGGTCCTTGGGCAGATTCAAGGCCTCAAAATTGAAATAATCGTTCTCAATCTCCGGACCTTCCTTCACATCAAAACCCATCCGCATAAAAATCTTCTTGATTTCCCTCAAAGTCAGGGTGATGGGATGCAAATGCCCATGAGCCGGCTGCCTGCCCGGCAGGGTGATATCCACCTTCTCATAGGCCAGCTTGTACTCCAGGGCCCTGGCCTCCAACTCCTCCGTCTTCTTGCCAATGATTTCCGTCAGCTCCGACTTAATATCATTGACAATCTGACCAATTTTGGGCCTTTCCTCTGCGGACAACTTCCCCATACCCCTGAGAATTTCCGTCATGGGACCCTTCTTACCCAAATATTTGATTTTTAACTCCCTCAACCCGTCCAAATCGGCTGCAGCATCCAACAGTTCCACCGCCTGTTTTCTCAGGGCTTCCAATTCCTCACGCATAATTTCTCCTAACCCTCAATCCATAATATTCCGCTTATAATCGTGATAAAGTTTTTCCAATTTCTGCATATTCTTCCAAATCTCAATCTGCAACCTGGAAACCTTGGCATAATCACCCTTGCGGACTGCATGCCGCAACTTGGTGAACATGCATTTTTTGTTTACATCGTCCTTGGAAAGTTTCTCCCGCAAATTCCGGACCTTCTCCCAGCTCTTCTCATCCAATTCATTGACATGGTTCAACCTCTTCATGGCCTTAATCTTGTCAATGAATTCGGGAATATACTGCAACACCAATTCCGTACGCCAGCGGATAAAGGCCCCCTCGCAGAAAGAATCAATGTATTTGTCCTGGAAAACACCCCCGACAGTCAACACCCTGCGTTTTTCAGGATACTTCTCCAGGGCCTGCAAATTTTCCCACACTGTAGCCGGATGATGACCGAAGAGCTTGTCCCGTTCCTCCGGGGTAAAATCCTCAAACACATCCTTTTCGGAACGGTACTCCCTGTCCCGCTCCAGATAGAACCCCTCTTCCCCGTACTTCTTGGAAATCTCCCTCTCCAATTCCTGCAAGGATTTACCCGACTTCACGCAGGCCCTGATACCGTCCAAAGCCGCCAAATAAAGCACCGCCAAAGCGATATAAGTGTTCGTATACACATTGGGGCTACGCACCTCAAACCGGGTTGCCCTGGGATTGTTGATATCACGCAAAAGTCCCACCAAAATGGAACGGTTGCGGCTGGGCACCTCCGGAGAAAGTCCCAAACTGGTAACCACACAAACAGGGGCCTCATACCCCGGCTGCAGGCGGTTGAAGGAATCCGTAGTACTGCTGATGAAGGGATTGATGACCTCATAATTCTTCAGAACACCCATCAAGGCCCCATAACCCACGGAACTCAGAAAATCGTGATGCATATCTTTGGGGGCAAAGAGATTGACCTTTCCCCCGTCCTTCTTCACCGCCACCATCCCCACATGGGTATGCTCGCCGTTGCCCGCCACACCGGGAATGGGCTTCGCCTCAAAACTTACCTCCAACCCATGCTTGCGGAAGGTCTCCTTCACCACATTTCTGGCCAAGATTTCATTATCCCCCGTCTGCACACCCAAACTGTAGGCCCAGTCAATCTCCAACTGCTCCATAACATGGGTCATATGGCCCTCCGCATTCAGTTGGCCCTTCTTGCCGCCATTCTCCTTGTGCCCCATCTCCGGCTTCAGCCCATACCTCTCCAATGTCTGAATGGTCTCCTCAAGAGCGGTACGCACATTACCACGGGCCCTGGCCCAATACTGTTCCTGCAAAATCTGGCTGCTGCTCAGCACCTCCAAAGTGGCCGCCTCGCTGGGACTCTTCACCCAAAACTCCAACTCCGTGGCACAAGTAAACTCCAACCTCTCCACCTCTGCCCCGTTCAGATGCTCCAAACCGGGCAAACAGGGATTCATATGCAACAAATTCACCATCTCGGCAGCCACATACTTCAAAGTGTCCGCCAAAATGGAACGGCTGCAAACATGCTTATTGTTATGCACCAAATAACAGGGAATCCTCAACGTCCCCACACAATCGCCGGTCGCCTCATCCCTATGCTCATAATTGTAATCCACGTACCAATTCACACTGGTATCCACCTTCAAATCAATCTTGGCATCGTTCAAAGTGGCAATCCCCGGCAACACCACACTGGAACCGTCCGTCTGGGCCGCATTTCCCCGCAAATAACTGTCGATATTCTCCCAAAAGGCGGACATGGGGATTTTCTCATCCGTATCATTACCGGCCAAATCCACCCCCATCAGGGAAACGAACTGCACCTCAGGATGCCGTCCCAAAATCTCCTTAAGGGATTCATAATCAATCTGCTCAGGTGCAATACTGTAAAGCATGCTGCATCACCTCATCAAAACATCAATCCTGCCAATAATCCACTTTGCCTTCCAAACCGGCCGTTGCGGCCTTGAAAACAGGGTTCTTACCCGCCTTACGTTGGGCCACATAATCATCCAACGCCGCCAGAGCGGGAGCCGCCAAAATGCAAATAACCGGCAGATTGATAATCGCCATAATACCCATCAAAACATCCGCAAGATCCCACATCAGACCCATGGGGCTGGCAGCACCAATCATAATCAAAACCGCCGCAACAATGCGGTAGCCCCGCATAAAGCAGGCACAGGGTTCCTTGCCACCGTTCAAATATGCCAGGCAGTTATCCACATAATAAAGATTGCCCAACAAAGTGGTGAAAGCGAAAAGCAACATGGAGAAAGTAATAAACACACTGGCAAAACCGCCCAAACTTGCCTCCAAAGATTTCTGAACAAACATAGCGCCGGCAATTTCCTTGGTGGGTTCAATGCCGCTGGTCATACACATCAAAGCGGTAGCCGTGCAAATGATAATAGTATCAATAAACACACTGAACATCTGCACCAAACCCTGCTTAACAGGATGGCTGACATCCGCCGCAGCCGCAGCATTGGGAGCGGAACCTACGCCCGCCTCATTACTGTACAAACCACGTTTAATACCGAACATTACACAGGAACCCATAAAACCGCCGAAAATGGCCTGAAAATCAAAGGCCTGGGAAAGAATGGTGGCAATAACACCGGGAACATTGCCGATGTTCAAAAGTGTCACCAAAAGGGCAACCAGAACATAAATGCCGCCCATAACCGGAACCAGCACGCCGGTCACCTTAATCACACGCCGGCCGCCGCCGAAAAGGCACCAGCCCACAATCAATGCCAAAACCGCACCGATAATCCAGGGGGTCATCCCCTTATCATAGAAAGAATAAACCGCAAAAGTGCTTTGCAAATTATAAGCGCAAAGCATATTGAAACCCACACCATAAGTGGCAACCAGAGCCACGGCAAAAAGACCGGCCACAAACTTGTTGTGCAACGCATCCTCGATATAATACGCAGGACCGCCGAAACTGCCGTTCTCACCCTTCTTCTTATAAATCTGAGCCAAAGTACTCTCAACAAAAGCGGAGGCACCGCCCAAAAAAGCAGTCAGCCACATCCAGAACATGGAACCGAAACCGCCCAAACAAAGGGCTGTGGAAACCCCCACAATATTACCCGTACCCACACGGGATGCGGTAGAAACCATCAGGGCCTGGAAGGAGGAAACACCCTTCTCACCCTCCGGTTTCTCCATAATGACCCTCAAGGTCTCGCCAAAAAGACGCAACTGAACCGCCTTAGTACGGATTGTAAAATACAAACCCACGGACAAAAGCATAACAATCAGCAACCAGCCATACATAATATTGCTGATTTCACCAATAAGTTGAGCAAACCATTCCATAATAAATCCTCCCTCACAATTTTCAGTAATATAGATATGAGTATTTTAATCTTTCATAACAGAAATTACAACAAAAATCTACAAAAAATCACAAGCATCAGGTTTCAGGTTTCAGCTATTAGGTGTCAGGTGTTAAGTAAGTCAGCATTATGCGAACTTTTTTGCCTCCAAGTTAGGTGAGGTGCCCGTAGGGCGGAGGGGTTTATTTAGCTTAAAGATTAAAGCCTAAATCTGAAGATGGACAACCTTCGCGCACTATACTGACTTCACTGAACCCTGTTGGCCCATGGCCCAACCCTGCCGCCAAAGGCGCCTTGCGCCCTGCGCTCTTCGCTCTGCAGAATGGGGTCCGGACAAAACAACATCCCCAAAAAAGGGGATAGCGAGAAAAAAACTCCGAAAATTGCGTCATTTC
>JAZLMD010000094.1:0-6175 GCA_045598465.1 Acidaminococcaceae bacterium
GTAACCCTGAATACATCGGAAGGGGGCTGGGAATGGTGGAGGTTTCTGACCGGCGGGATATATCGATGAATGAAGAACAATACAAAGTGTTTCAGATTATGAAATCCGGTGTCAATGTGCATCTTTTTGGTGAGGCAGGGACGGGAAAAAGTTTTGTGTTGCAAAAATTCATCCGTTCCCTTACGGATGAGGAACTGGATAAAACTATCATTGCGGCTCCAACGGGCATTGCGGCCATTAATATTGGAGGGGTCACGCTCCACAGGTTGTTCCAAATCCCCATTACCATTCTCGGTCCGGACAAAAGAGGCAGAATTCCTGCCGCCATAAAAGTGGCGGACAGAATAATTATTGACGAATACTCTATGATGCGGTTTGATGTTTTCGGTTATGTGTCCAAAATTCTGTTGGATGTGCAGGAGAAACAGAAACGCAATATTCAGGTGATAGTGGTGGGGGACGCCTTGCAACTGCCGCCGGTAATCAGGCAGGATGAGAAAGAGGCCTTGCAGGAGCTTTGGAGGGAGGTTATCCCTAACTTCTGTAACGGCTTTCCCTTTGTCCATCCCAACTGGGACGAGTTCGGTTTTGTAAATTGTTGTCTTACGGAAATTATGCGGCAGACGGGGGATGAGGAACTGCTCATCAATGAAAATCAGGCACGTAGGGGAAACCCTAAGTGCCTGAAGTGGTTTCAGGAGAACACATCCAAAGAGTATGACGAAAACGCCATCCATCTTTGTCCGACCAACAAAATGGCATCGGATATCAACAGGGAGAAATGTGCCAAATTCAAAGATAAGTTTGATTTTGTGGCAAAGGTGGAGGGTAATGTTTTTGACAATGATAAACCGGTTGATGATTTGTTGCAATTGGCCCCCGGCATGAGGGTGATGTCCGTGGTTAATGCCATGGATATTACCAAATATCAGAACGGCAGCTTGGGTACGGTGGTGTATATTGATGAAGAAAATCAAGGAGTAGTTGTACAATTCGACAAAGGCGGCCAGTCCGTGCTGTTTCCCCATACTTGGGACATTTTTAGATACACATTGGGGGAGGACGGCAAAACCGTAAAAAAGATTGTGGACGGGACTTATACGCAAATCCCCTTGCGGATTGCCTATGCCATCACCATACATAAATCCCAGGGACAGACCTATGACAAAGTGACAATACATCCTAATTGTTTTGCACCCGGTCAATTGTACGTGGCCCTGTCGAGATGCAGGACCAGGCAGGGAATGTATATATGTGGGGCCATCAAATCCTGGGCATTGAAAGTGGCCCGGGACGCATTGTGGTTTTATGATCAGGATTAGAGACAAGGATTCAGGTGTCTAATGCCTATGGCCTAATGCCTAATGTCTATGGCCTAATGCCTGTGGCCTAATGCCTATGGCCTGGAGCGAAACGACTATAACGGCAATATGAAAATTTTTTGAAATTTAAACAGAAAGGGCAAATTTGTCCTTTCTGTTTTGCTATCATAAGCACAACAGAGGCCGATGAACTCTGGAATGCAGATGATGTTAAGGAGGATTAAACATGGGTGCATTTAATTTGGTAAAAAATGGTTTGGCTTTGGTTGCAGGTGTGGCATTACTGGATGTGATTTTGGAAGAATTCGGTGACAACCCTTCTCCCAAGTACAGCGAGACCGACAGGGAGCGCCGCTACCGTGAAAGTGTGGACAAAATGGCGGAAATGAAGGTTGATGAGGCCAAGGAAAAGATGGAAAAGGCCCAAAAACTTGCGAATGAAAAGGAGCGGCAATATGATGAGCTGACCAAAGAGGTCCGTGAGATGCTGGTTAAAGTTTCCAAAATGGTGAAAGACAGGGCCGGTGATGATGTGGAAGTTGTTACTGGGAACGAGACCATCAACGAAGAAAATTCTGAGGCAGAAGAGCAGTCAGAGCCGTTGGAACTGATGGATACCGGGAAGAATGTGTCTGATACAACGGATGTTAATGAAACTGAGCTTGCAGAATTGAAAAAGCAATTAGTGGAACTGGAGAAAAAATTGCAAGACAAGACCGAAGAAGTAGAGGAATTGCAAAATAAAATGGAAGAAAAAGCCGAAGAAGAATCTGAAGAATAAGCAAATCCTTAAGGCAAAATGGGGAGTGGCTTCATCGCTCCCCATTTTACTATGTTTGTAGCATTTATATGTGTTCATAAAGGAACAAAATCCAAACGGGTGAATCAAAATTTCATAAAAATACTTTCACGTAAAACTGTTTGGAGTGTAAAAAAATGATTTTACGGTAGCGATACCATTATAACAAGTATTGCTACCATAAAATCAATTTTCTGATGTTTGATGGATTGTCAAGATAAAAGCGGACACAAAAAGAACATTTACAAATAAGTTGTTAAGTTTTATTGTCGGTAATTTTGAATAGGTGTACGGATTGATGGAATAAGAGGCAGAATCCGTTACCGTGTTACGCAAACGTAACACCACAGGCGTTGGGTTTTGTGTTATAATAAACAAAATATGGAAAGCTGGTGACGAGGATGGGGATTAAGAATTTTGATACAAGAGTTTTTTTTGAGGATTTGGGCTGGCAGATTTGGTCCTGGCGTATGGCCCGGGGTATGACACAGAAACAGTTGGCGGAGGCCTGCGGTGTGTCCCGTTCCAGAATTTCTCTGATTGAGACGGGACAATCCAAGATTAATTTTGAGACCTTTCTTTTGATTGCCAAGGCCTTGAATGTGGAGCCCTACCGGTTGTTGGACCCCAGGGAAAAGAATAATTTGGTGCGGTTAGATGCGGATCCGGAAATGCAGGAAATTCTGGCGGAGATGGAAGAACTTTGCAAACAGGCAGGGATGGATTGCAAATTGAAAAAATGATTTTCAAAAAGGGCTTTTTTGCCCTTTTCGTTTTGCTATGCTATTGGCAATCAGGAAAGGTTGGTGATGAAAATGTGAAGTAAAAATATTTGTTCAGGGAAAACTATTTGTAAGAAAGATTTTTAAAGAAAAAGGAGAAAGTAAATGGTAAAATTACTGACATTACAGGATATGACCAGTAGATTTTTACAAAAGATGGGTAAGGAAAATGCCACAAAAAAGTATGAAACCTATGAGGATATTATTGACATTGTCTGTCCGTCAAAGACGCTCAAACAGCACTGGAAGGAGATTGGTTTCAGATTTACGGATATCCAGTTGGCAACGGTTATTGTAAACGAAACAAGTTTGTCCGATAAAATTAAATGTTTGCAATATCTTCATCAGATTGCATCAGGGGAAGTGGCTTTTAAAATCACTTGTTATTTGAGATGTATGGAAAAGTGGTGGGAAAAATTTCAGGATACTTCTGAAGACAGTTGCTTTGTGGTGTATAATGCGGAAAAACGTAATAATAATTTTGATTATGACGTGGTTGGCATTACCAAAAAATTTTCGGAAGCACTAAAAGTAGCCCAATGCTATGGCAATGATTATTGGGTGAAAATTGAGAAAACCAGGTATGTGCAGGAAACTGATAAGACGGATGAATATGGAGAATATGATAGCGGTTGCTTGGCAACTATTGAATTCGATGAGAATGGCTACATAGGCAGTTGTTATGGTTTTTATGATGACGAATATTTGTCCCGGTTAGGGGGTTTTGAATGGCCTTTTGGATTTGACCGTTTTAAAATACCTCATCCGTTCCGTAGGGGAGACGTAGTCCGGTGCTATCCTTACAGAAGAAGTGGGGGCATTGATTTGGCATGGGCTTATGTACATTCCGGGCCTTCCGGTACTGAAACCTATGATGAATACGAAGATAAGAGTATTAATTCCTGGGGTGGCGATTATAGTGATATTATGATAACTGTGGAAGAGATGGATGAGGAAGGGGAGTTTGGGCATGATCATTTAAGTCCTTTGTATATTGAAAAAGCAGAGGATGATGGTGGTTACCCCTACAGAATTTTGGAGTGGACTGGGAATTTTTGCGGAGAAGGGTATGGTTATGTTCAAGACATTCAAATGCTTTTGGAGGAGTATCGAAATCTGAAAGATAAAAGTGCAAAATGTGGTTGGTGAAAAAATAATGTATTTGGAAAAAGAGGAAGTATGTTAATCAAAGGAAAGTTTGCAGAGGCAAAAATTTATAGTGATGATGTGGAGCAATATGCTGTGGCCCAGTTGCAGATGCTTTGTGACAATGAGGCAGCAAAGGGCAGCATTATCCGGGTGATGCCGGATGTTCATCCCGGCAAAGTGGGGACAATTGGCCTGACTATGACCCTGGGCAAAAGAATTATGCCCAATTTGTTGGGAGTGGATATCGGTTGCGGCGTCAGCATGGTGCAGTTGAAGACGAAACATCTGGAGTTCCCCCAGTTGGATAAGGTTATCAGGGAGCGTGTCCCCAGCGGATTTGCGGTACGGAACGCCCCGCATCTTTTGGCCCAGGAGTTCCCTTTTAGTGAACTGCGTTGTTACCGCCATATAAATTTGGACAAAGCTAAAGCCGGTTTGGGGACTTTGGGCGGCGGCAACCATTTTATTGAGGCGGACAAGGATGAAAAAGGTAACCTTTATATTGCGGTTCACAGCGGCAGCCGGCATCTTGGGGTGGAGGTAACGGAGCATTATTTGCGTGAAGGCAACAAATTGCTGGCGGGTCAGGGCATAGAGGTCGATTATCCTTTGACCTGGCTGGAGGGTCAGCTGATGGAGGATTATTTGGCAGATGTTGAGGTGGTGCAACGCTATGCGGAGCTGAACCGCAACATTATGTTGAAGGAGATTATGAAGGGGTTGAAAGTGAAACCCTTGGAGGTTATGACTTCCGTCCATAACTATGTGGAGAGGACGGCTCAGGGGTTGTTGCTGCGGAAGGGGGCCATTTCAGCCAAAGAGGGTGAGCAGGTACTCATTCCCGTGAATATGCAGGAAGGGATTATCCTTGGCAAGGGCAGGGGCAATGGGGATTGGAACCAGTCCGCACCCCATGGTTCCGGGCGGTTGCTGCGGCGGGACGAGGTGAAAAATCATTACACGGTGAGTGGTTTTAAACAGGCCATGAAGAAGGTATATTGTTCCTGTATTGGGGCGGATACCTTGGATGAGGCACCCTTTGCCTACCGTTCTCTGGAGAAAATTTTGGCGACGCTGGAACCCACGGTGAGGGTGGAGAAGATTGTTAAACCTGTCTACAGTTTTAAGGCAGGTGGAAAGGGTTAAGATGTTGTTACAAATCAGTTCCGGCCAGGGGCCGGAGGAATGCAGTGTGGCGGTGGAAAAATTAGCCGCCACCCTGCAAAAAGAATACAGGGACTTGCAGGCGGTGGCCTGTTACGGCAATCCCAAATATCAGGGTTTCCGTTCTGTGCTGATGGAGTCAGCTTTGGAACATCCTGAATTGCAGGGTACGGTGCAATGGATTTGGCAGAGCGAGTTGCGGCCGGGACACAAGCGGAAAAATTGGTTTATCAATATGACCATTATCCCGGAGCAGATGAGGGTTGGGGATTTTGATGAAAAGGACTGCCGTTTTGAAACCTTTCGCAGCGGCGGCAAAGGCGGACAAAATGTAAATAAGGTGGAAACCGGCATCCGTATTATTCATGTCCCCACGGAAATCAAGGTGGAGTGTACGGAGGAGCGGAGCCAGTACCTGAATAAACAAAAAGGGCTGAGACGGCTTCAGGCCATGTTGGCGGCACAGCGGGCGGCGGACGAGGCAAGACAGAACAATGATGCCTGGGATGTACATAACAACGGCCTGGAGCGGGGCAACCCGGTGCGGGTCTACGAAGGCGGCAAATTCAAACGGGTGAAATGAAACTTGTTGGAACCTGCGCCCTGGAGTGAAGCGACAAAGCAAAATCCCCAGTCACTTCGTGACAGCCCCTTTACGAAAGGGGCCAAGGGTCAGCACTCTGCGAACTTTCTTGCCTTCCCCCGGGGGGGGGAAGGTGCTGAGCGTAGCGAAGCGGATGAGGGGAAAACTTCGGCAAGAAGTAGAAACGTCCGCATAGTGCGAATTCTCGTCCGCACCTTGAGGGGCGGGGGACCGTCGATAGGTTAATCCGGTGGCCGGTGGTGGGGTGACGACAAGAAGACAAAATATTCACATCGCAGCGAACTTCACTCAACCCTGGAGCGGCCCGGGCAAAGCGTAGCTTTGCACTTCAGAGTGCTTAGGAGTTAAGCAAAAT
>JAZLMD010000095.1:0-3902 GCA_045598465.1 Acidaminococcaceae bacterium
GCGGCCTGCAATTCTCCGGAATAATGTTCCAGCCATGCTTCATCAAGGGTTTCTTCGCAGTAAAGTCCCAGGTGGGGGGCAATAGCGGGGTGGAGTTTGTCCAGTTCCCGGAAACGGTTTAGAACTTCCGGCAATTCGGAAGCGAAGCCGATTACCAAAAGAAAATCCCGGCCTATTCGGGCAATGATTTGGCTGTAATTTTCAACCTTGATTCCCCGGAATATTTTCCCATGACAAAAGCTGTCGCTGGCAAAAATGCCGGCCACGGCTATATGCTTTTTGCCGCAACGATCAATAATTTTGTCTGCCCCGATGCCTGTGCCGTAAATGACTACGGGCTGGCCCCGGTCAGCCGCCTCTGCAATTCGCCCCCAGGCGGACAGGGGTTCGGATAGGAAGTTCAATTCAGTTTTAGCGTAAAAATATCCTTTTCAATAAAAACCTTGCCCCGGCCCCGGCACTCTGCGTAAATAGCCACATCAAACTCAGGACAGCCGGCGACGGCCTCGGCCAATTCATCCTCCGCACCGGTGTAGTTTCTGGCAATCGCCTGCAGCTTTAACACCAGTTGTCCGTTCTTGTGGGCAGGCACCAGCATGGCTTCAAAATAATCATCCTGGCGGGGTTTGGCGGCGTCATGGAGATGATGATTGATTGTCAGTCCGGCGTACTGCTCATCGGGCAAATAAATTCTGGCCCAGGCATCCAAAATGGTCAGCTCCTGGCTGCCAATGTTCTTATAGGGGATGGTAACTTCGTAATTCTTTACAAAGTTTTTGTGGGCGGCATCCACCGGCACTGCCATGGGCTCACTGTGGTTGGCCACATCCAACTTTAACTTGGCATCCCCGAAAAAGAGATTGATAAACATTCTTGCCTTTCCTCCCTATTCCTTGAAATAGTCCTTGATTATGCAGATGGGGGTCTTCTGACTGTCGTTGCCGAAGGGATTGTCAATAAGGATTTGGGCTACCAAAGCCCCGTCCACCCCGGCGCTGGTACCCAGAATATGGCTCCGTTTCAGGTCATTTACATCTGCAACACAGGCGCCGAAGGCACCGGTAGCGGTTTTGATTCGCTCGCTTACGCCAACAGGATCCTCCGGACCGGGCACGATATGCTTGTCAAAAGGTGGCATGGTGCCGGTCACATCGTCAATCAGCCGGGCCTGGTAGCCGGCGGTACGGTAGAACACCCCTGCTACCCCCACACACTTGGCCAGGGCGCCCAGCACCAGGGCAACCATTACCCGCAACGTGCCGCTGTAATTCATCAGCATTTGCATGGAATAGGGACTGGAAATGCTGCCCTTGGAAGGGAAAAGCCGGCTGACGGCAAAGGCCCAAAAGCCGGGCAGGATTTGGTCGCAGCGCAGGGCGGTGCCCTGGGTAATGGCCACTACGCTTTCTGCAACGCAGACCACATCACGGGGGCCAATCCTGTCGCCGCCGTACTTTACGATGGCATCCACGATATCGTCGTGATGGGTAAGAATCTTTGTTTTGATAGGAATGATTTCATAATTCATAATATTTTATTATAACCCCTTGCCAAAAAAACGGCAAGGTAGTATAATAAAAAAAATTAAGCGCCTGTAGCTCAGTGGATTAGAGCAGCGGCCTCCGGAGCCGTGTGCGGAGGTTCGATTCCTCTCAGGCGTACCAGGTAATTATGCGGGTTTGCGGTTTTCGCAAACCCGCTTTTGTGATTGAAAAGGATACACGGTGCTACGGGGTGCGCGGATAACAATAGGGTGATTGAATCACTATATTACGTTAATATAGTGAAAATTCTTTATTTTTTCACTATATTGTGTTAATATAGTAACGTTGTCACTATATTTTTTGATAACGGGATTTTTGTTACAGTATTATTTCATCAAAAAATAAGGAGATTACTATGGCCTACAATAAGGATGTTGCATACAATGATTTGCCGCTTCTTCCTCCCACGGAGGATTTAGAAACCAAATCAGTTCTAAAAAAAGTTGGGGATGCCAAAGCGGCACTGGCCGAACTGCGTGGCTGGATGATTACCCAGGCAAATCCCATGCTGTTACTGGAGTCCATTTCTTTGCAGGAAGCAAAGGCATCCAGTGAAATTGAAAATATCGTCACTACCAATGATGAAATTTACCGTGCTTTCATCACACCGGAACTGATGAAGCTTTCTCCCGCTGTTAAAGAAGTTATGCACTACAAAGAAGCCCTTTGGTATGCCTATAACAAAATCAATGATGGTTTTCCTTTGACAATTAACCTTATGATTGAGCTGTTTCGTATTGTAAAGGAACGCACGGATGGAATCCGCTCACTGCCTATTACCCGCCTGGCATCCGCCAATCAGGAAACAGTTTACACACCGCCGGATAATCCGGATGACATCATGCGGCTTTTGGGAAATCTTGAAACTTACATCAATACTGATGCTGACGGGATTGACCCGCTCGTTAAGTTAGCAATTATTCACTACCAATTTGAATGCATTCATCCTTTCCCCGATGGTAACGGCAGGGTTGGACGGCTTCTTAATGTGCTCTATCTTGTGCAGCAGAAATTGTTGCGGTTCCCCATTCTTTATCTTTCCCGTCACATTATCGAAAATAAAAATGACTACTATACTAACTTGAAGAATGTAACGGAGAATAGGGCTTGGGAAGGATGGATTCTCTATATGCTAAGCACCATTGAGACAACCGCACGAAAAACGTTGGTCACTATTCAAAATATTTATCGACTGGAGTTAAAATATGCCGTCAGAATCAAAAAGGAATTCCCAAACATCTACTCAACTGAAATAATGAATGCTCTTTTCGAACGACCGTATTGTAAAATCAGTTCCCTGATGCCTCTCAAAATTGCCACAGCTCAAACACTTTCCCGTTATCTGCGAACCTTGACCGCTGCCGGGATGTTGGAATGTGTAAAAATAGGCCGTGAAAATTACTATATCAACACTGGCCTGTTGTCAATAATAAGGGATTAAACTATACACGGTGCTGCAGAGTGTGCGGATAATAATATGGTGATTGAATCACTATATCAACACTGATATAGTGAAAATTCTTGATTTTTTCACTACATTATGTTAATATAGTGATATTGTCACTATATTTTCCCGTCCATTAAGTTAGTTGTCGTTAGTATATTTTTACGTAAAAGGCATTTACAGGCCAGGGTAAGGCGGTTGTCAACAGCTATCATGGTGAGAGTAAATTTTTTCAAAAAGTCCTTGACAAAATAATTTTTGTGCATATAATATAGATGTGAAGTATGATTTAGCATCGTGGTTTTTCTGCGATGCAGTGTTTTTATTCTGAAGAAGAGTGAAATGAACTCATTTCACCAGCGAAATGAGTTCATTTCACTGATATACAGATAAAAAAACATGCCGATTGGATTATAGTGTGGAGATAGAAATAGTGTGAAGCTTTATGTTTAGAGATTCAGCTGAAATTTCTTCTTGTTCTCTTGTAGCCAATATCAGGGAAATTAGTATATTTCCCTTGGGAAATGTACTAATTTCCCTGACTTGATGATTTTTTCGCTTGTCAAATTTTTGACAGGCGATTTTTTTTGGAACATTATTGTTTCTCGTCATTTTCTGGTAGCGTTAAGTATAAAGGGAGGTCGCTTGCCAGGGTTGAGGGTTCAGCCATCAGGGTTGAGTAAAGTTCGTATATTGCTAACTTTTCTGAACTCTGACTACTGTTGGCTGATGGCCGGAGCGTAGCGGCATGGTGGTGGGGTGATGACAAGCAGACGATAAGTCCGCAATCTGCGAACCTTACTAATGCCTAATGCCTATGGCCTAATGCCTTAAGATTGGAGCGTAGCGACCCCGCACCCGGGCAAAAATCTGTTCCTTTGGCACCTCGCCATATTTGTATATTTTGATCATCT
>JAZLMD010000096.1:0-5043 GCA_045598465.1 Acidaminococcaceae bacterium
TTTAGTATAGATATGACGGTGGCTGAAACGGATGATTAACAAAAAATCTCCAGCCGGTTCCGGCTGGGGGTTTTTTGTTTAAGATTATTTTTCAAATTTATCAGACAAATCAGTAGTAAGACCCTTGCTCTTGCCCATGTAGTTTTCATAACCGGCTTCATCAGCGGCCTGTTTTGCCTTGGCAATGCTAAGCCCCATTTTCTTGGCAACATAATCAACCTTAAGTACCATAACCTTGACTTCCTGCCCTACTTCCAATACGTCCTCAGCTTTGGCAACCCGTTCATCGCTGACTTCGGATACATGTACCAAACCTTCAATCTTGTCGGAAAGTTTAACGATGGCACCGAACGCCAGGAACTTCACAACTTTGCCGGTGAAAACCTGACCGATGGGGAATTCATCAGCAGCAACCTTCCAGGGATCATCCAAGGTGGCTTTAATGGAAAGACCAACACGTTTTGCTTCCTTGTCAATACGTTTGATCATAACCTGAACCTCGTCACCTTCCTGAGCCACATCAGCGGGCTTCACTCCCCGCTCCCAACTGAGTTCTGTGGAATGAACAAGACCTACCAAACCCTTGGCAATCTCCACAAACAAACCGAATTCTGCAACTTTTACTACCTTGCCGGTAACAAAAGTGCCCTCTTCAATGGTTTCCATAGCGGCTTCCGCTGCTGCAGCCCTTGCTTCACGGGCAGCGGCGATACGTGCTTCCCGTTGCTCCTTTCTTTCCTCTTTTTCCTGACGGAGCAAATTACGACGGGAAACTACCATACGGCGTTCCTCCGGATTGACCTCAATGATTTCTGCTTGCAATTCCTTGCCAACATATTGGTCGAAGTCCTCAACCCTACGCAGTTCCACATGACTGGCGGGCATAAAACCCTCCACGTCTTCCACTGATACGGAGAGGCCCACGATGCTCTTCGTTTTATTATTTCTAATCACGCGAAGAACTTTTACGGTTGCCGGACGTGTCTCTCCTTCCGCCAAAGGTGCGACGTTTTTCCAAGATGCTTCACGATCGGCACGAACCTTGGACATGCGAATAAAATCTTCCTTACCGCTGCTGAGCACAACTTTGGCTTCAGCTTTGGTACCGATTTCAATCGTGTTAAAAAGTTCTTCAGCACTTTGTGTAGTTGACCATTCATTGTAAGGGATAAAACCCTCCTTCATGTAGCCAAAAGCTACATACACGCCATCCTTGTCCTTCTGGATGACTTCAGTGTTTAGAACAGCTCCCGGATAAACCTTCACTCCTTTCTCTTTTTCGAGTAACTCCTCGAAACTCTCCATGTTTTCCATGTTTTCCATAAATACAACTGCCTCCTTAATTAAACGGTCAGGAGTTGATGCTCCAGCCGTGATGCCGATTTTGCTGCAACCTTTAAAAAATTCCCTGTCCAATTCCCTGATGGTCTCAATGTGAAGAACCCGGTTGCATTTTTTCTTCACTATGTCCGCCAAGTGTCTGGTGTTGGCACTGTTATGCCCGCCGATAATCACCATGGCGTCAACCTGCTCTGCCAGAGCCAAAGCCGCCGTCTGCCGCTCATGGGTGGCATGGCATATGGTATTTTCCACCCGATATTTCCCCGGCCTTTGCCTTTGCAACTCCGTCAGAAGTTGCTCATACCTTTCCTGTTCAAAAGTGGTCTGAACAATCACTGCATATTTGTCTGCAAAAGGCAGCCCAATAATATCGCCCTTATATTCTACCACAAAACCTTCATTTTGTGTCCAATTTTTTATACTTTTTACTTCGGGATGTTCTTTTTCGCCAATTATAACCGTTAAATAGCCGTCTTCACCCGCCTGCCGGGCCTTCTGCTGTGCCATTCTTACATTTGGACAGGTGGCATCCACCAGATCCAAATCCTGTTGGGCTATCTTTGCCTAAATTTCCTGCCCGACCCCATGGGAGCGAAGAATAATTTTTTCGCCTTTTTTGAACTCTGACAGTTCATTCTTGCACCCGATACCTTTTTCCCGCAACTCCTCAATGAATTGTGGATTGTGAATCAAAGGTCCCAGGGTAGCAGCCGGCTGTTCCTTACCAACCTGGGCCAGAGCCAATCCCACAGCCCGTTTCACGCCGTAACAATAACCGGCGTATTCAGCAACAAAAACTTTCATAGCAAATTACCTGGTGGCTTTTACCAACTCTATTTCCGCCCCGATGCGTTTCATCATCTCTTCCGTCAGGGAATGCAACACTTCCTTATTCACATCACCCTCAGGAAAAGGTATGGGTTCCGCAAAAGAAACAACGACCTTGGGCCACCAGCGTTTCTCCCGGGCGAAGTCCGTACCTACGATGCAGGTGGGAACAATGGTGGCTCCGGCTTTTGATGCCATCATCAGGGCACCGGGCTGGGCCTTGCCCAACTGACCGGTACGGCTGCGGGTTCCCTCCGGGAAAATAATCAGACATTCCCCGTTTTTCAGAATATCAATTCCACGTCTGATGGCCACCCTGTCAGCGCCGCCCCTGCGTACAGGAAAGGCCCCAAAAAAACGGAAGATTGCACCTATGACGGGAACAAAAAGTTCCTCCTTGGCCATAATATTCACTTTGCGGGGGCAAGCCACACCCACCAAGGGCGGGTCCGCATTACTCACATGGTTGCAAGCCAATACCACAGGTCCGTCAAGAGGAAAACGTTCCTCGTTACGTACCTCCAAGCGGAAAAGAATCTTCATTACCGCTTTAAAAAACATCTTTGTGGGTGCATACCAAAAGGGAAACTTGTCCATTATCTTGCTTTTTCCTCTATCTTCTTGATGATGAAATCCGCCACCTGGGCAATGCTCTTGCCGGTGCTGTCCAAGAGTATGGCATCCTCCGCCTGTTTCAGGGGACTGACCGCTCTGTGGCTGTCCTGATAATCCCTTTGGACAATCTCATCCTTCACCACATCCAACTGAACATTCATGCCTTTTGCAAGCATTTCCTTATACCGTCTGTGAGCCCGTTCGTCCGCAGACGCAGTCAGAAAAATTTTTACCTGAGCGTTAGGAAATACCACCGTACCGATATCCCTGCCGTCCAGAATCACACCGCCCTTCTCCCCCATACGCCTTTGCTGGGCCACCATGGCCACACGCACCCTGGGAATGGCGGAAAGGGGTGAAACCAGTTTGGAGATTTCCGGGGTGCGGATGTACTCCGTTATCTCCATCCCGTCCGCAAACACATGATTGACACCATCACGGGGCTGGAACTCAATCACCATTTTTTCCGAAAGTTCACCGATAAACTCTTCCTCATAGGCATGCCCGGTCTGCACAAACTTCCAAGTCACAGCCCTGTACATAGCCCCGGTATCAATATAGGCATAGTTGATTTTCTCCGCCACCGCCTTGGCAATGGTACTTTTTCCCGCTCCTGCAGGCCCGTCAATGGCAACCACCAACTTTTTCATATACAACATCCTCCCACTTTACTGCACGCTTGCAGCCGCATATTTTCCTGCCGTATAACCGCTGCTGAATGCGGCCTGGAGATTAAAACCTCCGGTATAGCCGTCCACATCCATCACCTCACCGGCAAAATAAAGTCCCCTTACCAGTTTGGACTCCATGGTCTTGGGATTAATTTCCTTCACATCCACCCCTCCTGCGGTCACAATAGCTTCGGCAATAGGTCTGGTAGCCACCACCGGCACCACAAAATTTTTCAAAACATCTCCCAGCCGTTGCCGTTCCTCCCTGGTAACCTGATTGATAAATTTTTCCCCGTCAATATAGGCCATATCCAGCACCACGTCAATCATACTCCTGGGCAGAAGCCCGCCTAATCCGTTGGCAATCTGTTTGCGGCTGTGTTCCGAAAAATCCCTTTGTATCCTAAGGTCAAGTTTTTCCCTGCTCAAGGCCGGTTTCAAATCCAACACCAGTTCCACTTCCTTACCTGCGTCCAAAGCATTCCTGGCCAAATTGCTCAAACTCAAAACTATGGGTCCGCTCACGCCAAAATGGGTAAACAACAGTTCCCCGAAATCCTCACCTATTTTTTTACCGTCAGCAGTCAGGACAGCCCCCGTATTACGCAAACTTAAACCCTGCAATTCCCCGCAATAGGGCCAGTCACTTACCAACGGCACCAAACTGGGTTTCAAAGGAATAATCCTGTGCCCCAGGGCTTTGGCCAGTTCCGCCCCGCTGCCGTCACTGCCGGTCAAAGGATAAGTGGCACCCCCCGCACACAGAATAACTCTCTCCGCAGGCAGAAACTGATTACGACCGAAACTAACCCCTTGCACAGTATTATTTTCGCAAACAATCCCGGTAACCCTGGCATCCGTCAGAATTTTTCCGCCCTGCCTGAGAAAAACCTTTACCAAAGTATCCGCCACATCCTGAGATTTGTCACTAACGGGAAAGACACGTTTTCCCCGCTCCTCCTTCACCGGACAACCGTTTCGCTCCAACAAGGCACAAATATCCCGATTGGTAAAATTCCGCAGGGCCGAATTCAGGAATCTGCCGTTGCCGGGAATGTTCCTGATAAATTCCTGCAAATCAGCCCCATTGGTAACATTGCAGCGGCCCTTGCCTGTAATCAGCATTTTCCGTGCCGGCCGTTCCTTACGTTCTAAAATTGTCACCTCCGCCCCGGACTCCGTGGCTGCAATACCGGCCAGAAGTCCGGCGGCTCCGCCGCCAACTACTACAATCATATCTTCAACAGCAGTTGGACCTCATCATCATCCAACTCCCTTATTTTCCCTCTGCCAAGGCCACGCAAAACAAGCGGTCCCATTTTTGTCCTTTGCAAATCCCGCACAGGAAAACCGATGGCATCACACATTCTCGTTACCTGTCGGTTTCTCCCCTCGTGAATAGTGATATTGAACTCCGTCGTCTCCTTTTCCCTGTCATAACCAATCAAATCCACAGTAGCCGGAGCCGGCAGACCATCCTCCAGCTCCACCCCCATACGCAGCTTGTCCAACTTCGCAAGGGGCACTATCCCAAGAACCCTCACACGGTAGGTCTTACGAATCTCATAACTGGGATGGGTCAGTTTCT
>JAZLMD010000097.1:0-17950 GCA_045598465.1 Acidaminococcaceae bacterium
CTGACGGATAATATTTCCGGTTTGAAGAGTGTTGTTATAGGGACGGCAACAAAAAACATTTATTTGGATGATGACGGGGTATCAGTTACGGGTACCGGTTCACTTACCGACAGTCATTTGGCATCTGTAATGACGGCAGACAGTTTTTATTTGGGGGAGGGAAATCTGGATACTGTTACTAATTCTTATGTAGGGACGGTTTACTCAGAAATCACCAAAGATACTTTGAAAATCAACCAAAAGACATATATCAATGAGAATGGACTTGATGCTAACAGTCAAAGGATTGTGAATGTGGCAGATGGTATATTGGATACGGATGCGGCGACTTACGGTCAAGTGAAAAACAAGGCAGATAAGGCCACCACTTTGGCCGGTTACGGCATAACGGATGCCTATACAAAATCGGAGGTCTACACTAAGACAGAGGTTGATACGGCAATCAGCGGCACTATGGCGGAGGCCTATACCGGGTCCGTCTCTGTTGCTGGGAATAGTGCTAATTTGATTTTGACCAGCACTATTGACAGGAGCAAATCAATCAGTTTCAGTTTGGTGGCAGGGACCAATATTGCTTTCGTTGAGGAAAGCGGCAAGATAAAAATTAGTGCCACAGGGGAGGCGGAGGAACTGGTACATAGGGGTGGTGATGAGACGGCCGTTAGGATTGGTACGGGAACGGAGGCCCTCGGTCAAAATGCGGTAGTATTTGGCAATAATTCCAAAGCCAATGCCAATGAGGCGGTTGCCGTGGGTTACAACAATATCGTTACTGGGGTGAAATCCACTGCAGTGGGTAATAACAATGTTGTTAGCGGTAACAATTCAGGTGTTTTTGGGGATCCTTCTCATATTGAAGCGGATAATGCCTATGGCGTAGGTAACAATAACATTATTCGCTCCTCTGCTACGGGAAGTTTTGCCGTGGGCAACAATAATGACATTAGCGGGGTGGATACGTTTGTGTTCGGCAGCAATGTAACTTCTACGTCAAAGAATTCTGTCATTCTTGGTAATAATTCTACAGATGGCGGTGACAATACGGTTAGTGTAGGTTCACCGAACGGGGAGCGGAGGATTGTAAATGTGGCGGAAGGTGTTGCAGATACAGATGCTGTGAATTTGGGCCAGGTAAACGATTTGCTTGGCACTACCGGTACGGGGAAGGAGTTTCGGGATTTGCAAAGGGATGTGGCGGGAATGCACAGCCAAATTGACCGTATGGGTACCCGTATTAACAAAGTGGGTGCAGGGGCGGCGGCTTTGGCGGCCATGCATCCTGTGTATGACGAGGATTGCAAGTTGACCTTCAGTGCAGGGCTTGGAGCTTACCGCAGTGAGAAGGCAGCGGCAGTGGGGATGTTTTACCGTTTTAATGACAGGGTAATGATGAATGCAGGCACTGCGGTGGGCAATGATAATAATATGTTCAATATCGGCTTGAATTTTGCCCTTGACAGACATGTGGGGACGAAATTGCCCAGCAAGGCGGTGTTGGTAAGGCAGCTGACGGCTCAGAACGAGAAAATAAATATTCTTACTGCCGAAAATCAGAGTATGAAGAACAGGATGGCGGAACAGGATGCTAAAATTGCCAAGTTGATGGCTTTGTTAGAAGATATAGCAAAAAAGAACGGTTAAAAATTAGCCCTTGCACTTTGTTTCTTTTTATTGTATTATTAAACAACGTTGATGAGGATTGTGTCAATGAGGGGGAGAATGTATGAAGATTTATCAGAGTGAAGTTGCTCCCATAGGTACGAATTGTTATTTGGTTGTGAATGAAGAGAATAATGAGGCAGTGGTGGTTGATCCGGGAGGGAGCCCGGAGATTATCGCCCAGATGATAGGGAGGGCCGGGGTCAAGGTACAGGCCATTTTCCTGACCCATGGTCACATGGACCATATCGGGGCTTTGAAAGAGGTGCATGCCGCCACAGGTGCCAGGGTCTATATTAGTGAGGCAGATGCCCCCATGCTTTCCAATCCGGAGAGCAGCTTGGCTGCTTTTATGGGAATGGATTTGCATTGCCCCCCTGCGGATGTTTTTTTCAGGCAGGGTGAGACGGTGGAGGAGGCGGGGTTGCAGTTCAAGGTGTTGGCTACTCCGGGTCATACTCCCGGTGGGGTTTGTTTGTTGTGTGGGGATGTATGTTTCTGTGGGGATACGATTTTCTGCGAATCTATCGGACGGACGGATTTTCCTGGCGGTTCTTATGACGGCCTGATCCGCAGTATTAAGGAGAAAATTTTGATTCTGCCCGGTGAGACCAAGTTGTTGCCGGGTCACGGGCCTTCCACTACGGTGGAATGGGAGAAAAAACGTAATCCGTTTCTGCAATGATTGAATTTACTGAATTTCGTAAAAGCATAGTGTTCAAGACAGGGGTGGCCCTGTTTTTCTCCTATGTGTTTTATGTTTTGGGGAGTTTTATGTTCCCCTTCTTTTTGGCATTGGCCTTGAGTTTTCTTTTAGCCCCTATTGTGAATGTTTTGGAAACACTGACGCTGGGACGGGGTTTGTTTCATATTTCCAGAGGTCTGGCCATTTTTTTGAGTTTTGTTGTTTTTGGAATTTTTCTTTCCGCCCTGGTGGCGGTGGTGGCACCTCCATTATTCAGTCAGTTGAATGAGTTGGCGGCTCATTTGCCGGAATATGCCCAAAGAGCTCAGGTGCAGGATTGGCAGGAAATCCTAAGGGATGGGAATTATCCCCGTCTGCCGAGTAATTTGACCAATATTGCGGATGCGGCCATCGGCTGGACTATGGGTATTCTCGGCAATATGCTTCGGAGTTTGGTTTCTTCCAGCATTAGCATTGTGGCCAATTTGGTCGGATTGATTGTGGTGCCTTTTTTGAGTTTTTATTTTCTGAGAGACAGGCGGGAATTGTGCGAGATGTTCGTACATCTCTTTACTCCTGAGGTCAGGCCGAGGGTGGAAAAAATTTTGGCACAGTTGGGGGACACTTTGGGTGATTATGTGGTTGGTTTGGGTAAAATGTCCTTCATCAGCGGTGTTGTCATTGCTGCCGGTTGTTTGCTTTTAGGTTTGCCCTATGCTCTGGTTTTTGGTTTCCTGGCCATTGTGGGGGAAACCATCCCTGTGTTCGGACCTGTTTTTGGAGCGGTGGCGGCAATTTTCACGGCTACGGAAAGCAGTCCGACTTTGGCGGTGTATGTGGGGGTATTTTATGCTTTGTACTACATGGTGGATGCCAATGTGCTGATGCCGAAGCTGATGGGGGAGACCATTGATTTGCCTGCGGTGGTGTTGCTGATCGCCCTGATGGTGGGGGGGAAGCTCTTTGGAATTTTGGGTATGCTTTTTGCAGTGCCTGTGGCAGGGGTTTACCGTGTGTTGTATAAGGAATTGTGGCATGAGGACGGTGGACAAGAGCTTTGAGCAAAGGGATTGGAGAGTGAGAGGGAATGTTGACTACTGCCCCGAGGGGTACGAAGGATATTTTGCCAGGTGAGGTTTTGGCCTGGAATTATTTAGAAAATGTTTTGCGGGAAGTGAGTGCGAACTACGGTTTTAGGGAGTTGCGTACTCCCATTTTTGAGCATACGGAACTGTTCAAGCGTGGTATCGGGGATGCCACTGATGTGGTGGATAAGGAAATGTACACCTTTTTGGACAGGGGGGAGCGTAGCATTACCCTGCGTCCGGAGAATACAGCCAGTGCCGCCAGGGCGTATGTGGAGCATAAGCTCTATGGTGACGGTCAGATTACCAAGTTGTTTTATATTGGCAGTATGTTCCGGTACGACAGGCCTCAGGCCGGTCGGTTGCGTGAGTTTCATCAGTTTGGGGTGGAGTGTTTGGCCACACCGGGGCCGGTGGCTGATGCTGAAGTGATTGTTTTGGCTTTGGAAATTTTGGATAAACTCGGCTTGAAGAATTTGCAGCTGATGATTAATTCTGTAGGTTGCAAAAAATGCCGTCCCGCCTACGGTGAAAAATTGAGGACGTATTTCCAACCCCATTTGGCAGAGCTTTGTGATGATTGCCGCAGTCGTTTTGACAGAAATCCTTTGCGGATTTTGGATTGTAAGAATCCCGAGTGTCAGGGGATTGCCAAGAATGCCCCCCGTCTGTCCGATTGTTTGTGTGAAGATTGTGCAGAGCATTTTGCTGTGCTGAAAAAGCTTTTGGATGGGGCTGGAGTGCAATACGAGTTGGATAGTAATTTGGTGCGGGGATTGGATTATTACACTAAGACCGCTTTTGAGATTCAGTATCCCCCTTTGGGAGCCCAGAGTGCGGTGGCTGGGGGTGGCCGTTATGACGGATTGGTGGAGGAGATCGGCGGCCCTGTGACTCCCGGTATCGGTTTTGCTATGGGTTTGGAGCGGGTGATGCTGGCTTTGGAGAAGCAGAACCTGTTGCCGGAAGAGACGGATGGCTGTGAGGTCTATTTGGTGGGTATGGGGAAGGAGACCCTGCCCCAGGTGTTCAGGACGGCGGCAGAATTGCGTCACCGGGGTATGAAGGTGGAGTTTGATTTGGCGGGGGGCAGTGTAAAATCCCAAATGAAGAAGGCAAATAAGTCCGGGGCTAAGAAAGTGTTAATTTTCGGCGATGAAGAATTGGGTCGTGGTTGCGTAATTTTCAAGGATATGGCAACCTCGGAGCAGAAGGAAGTCGCCTTAGAAAATATTATCAATGAATTGATAGAGGTGAAAAAATGATTAGTGCAAAACGTAATGCCCATTGTGGCAGATTGACTGTGGAAGATGCAGGCAAAAAGATTGTTCTTTGCGGTTGGGTGTCCAAACGCAGGGATCATGGAGGGTTGATTTTCGTTGACTTGCGTGATCGCAGCGGTATCGTGCAGGTGGTGGCGGATCCTGAGACCAGCGGGGATGATTTTAAAGTTGCCGAGGATATTCGTAATGAGTATGTGGTGAAGGTCAGTGGCACCATCCGTCTTCGTGATGAGGAAACTATTAATCCCAATTTGGCAACAGGCAAGATTGAGGTGGTGGCGGACGGTATTGAAGTACTGAACCCGGCCAAGACGCCCCCGTTCTATATTCAGGATGATATTGACACGGATGAAAATCTCCGTCTGAAATATCGTTATTTGGATCTTCGCCGTCCGGAGATGCAGAAGAATCTCATTCTCCGTCACAAGGTCACCAAACTTATGCGTGACTATTTTGATAGCAGGGACTTTATTGAAATTGAAACTCCCATGCTGTGTAAATCCACTCCTGAGGGTGCCCGTGATTATTTGGTTCCCAGCCGCGTTAATCCCGGCAAGTTCTATGCCCTGCCCCAGAGCCCCCAAATTTTTAAGCAGATTTTGATGGTGGCCGGCATGGAGAGGTATTTCCAAATTGCCCGTTGTTTTAGGGATGAGGATTTGCGTGCGGACCGTCAGCCGGAGTTCACCCAGTTGGATATCGAAATGAGTTTTGTGGAAGTAGATGACATTCTGGAAATGATGGAAGGATTAATGCAACACATTTTCAAAGGTGCTTTGAACCGTGATATTTCTGCTCCTTTTTACCGCATGACTTGGGATGATGCCATGAACAATTATGGCAGTGACAAGCCGGATTTGCGTTTTGAAATGCCCCTTTTTGATGTCACTGAGGTGGTGAAGGGCAGCAATTTTAAAGTTTTCAACAGTGTTATTGACAATGGTGGGGTTGTAAAGGGTTTGGTGGTTAAGGGTTATTCTGCCATTCCCCGGCGTGAGTTGGACGGTTTGGTTGAATTTGTTGGCATTTATGGGGCTAAGGGTTTGGCCTGGATTCAAATTCAATCCGACGGCAGTGTGAAGAGTCCCATTGCCAAATTCTTTAGCGAAGAGCAGATGGCCAGGATTGTGGCCACTGCCAAGGCGGAGAATAATGATTTAATTTTGATGGTGGCTGACAAGTGGGCTACCACCGTACAGGCCTTGGGGGCACTGCGTATTGAGATGGCAAAGCGGCGCAATCTGATTGATCCGGACAAGCTGGCCTTTCTATGGGTTGTGGATTTCCCCATGTTTGAGTATTCTGAGGAGGACAAGCGTTGGGTGGCTATGCATCATCCTTTTACTATGCCTCGTGAAGAGGATTTGGATAAATTGCTTACTGAGCCGGGTAAGGTTTATGCCAAGGCCTATGATATGGTGCTTAACGGGACGGAAATCGGCGGAGGTTCTATCCGTATCCATCGTCGTGATATTCAAAAGAAGATTTTTGCGGCCATTGGCCTTACAGAAGAGGAAGCGGAGCAGAAGTTCGGCTTCATGATGGGCGCTTTCGAATATGGTGCGCCTCCCCACGGAGGGCTGGCCTTCGGTTTGGATCGTTTGATTATGATTATGGCAAAACGGGATTCCATCCGTGATGTCATTGCTTTCCCGAAAACTCAGAGTGCTTCCTGCCTAATGACTCAGGCACCGGATACGGTGGAGGACAAGCAGTTGCGTGAACTGCATATCAGAACCAGTTTGCTGAACAAATAAGAATAGTTTGCGAGAAGGAGGGGACCTATGCCGACGCAATTAAAGTACAAGCGTGTTATTCTCAAACTAAGCGGTGAGGCCTTGGCCGGTGGTCAGGGTTTTGGTATTGATCCTTTGGTGGTTGCCAATTTGGCTAAGGAAATTAAGGCCTTGGTGGATAAGAAGATTGAGGTGGCTGTGGTGAACGGTGGCGGTAATATCTGGCGTGGAGCAACTGGTGCTAACAAGGGTATGGACCGGGCTATGGCGGATTATATGGGGATGCTGGCCACGGAAATCAATTCTTTGGCTATGCAGGATGCTTTGGAGAAGATTGGTGTTCCCAGCAGGGTGCAGACCGCCATTGAAATGCGTCAGATTGCGGAACCATATATCCGACGTCGGGCCATCCGTCATATGGAAAAGGGTAGGGTGGTCATTTTTGCCGGTGGTACAGGAAATCCCTATTTCAGCACTGACACCACTGCAGCATTGAGGGCTGCGGAGATGGAGGCGGACGTAATCCTGATGGCTAAGAACGGGGTGGACGGGGTTTATGACTCCGACCCCAAGAAAAATCCTGCCGCCAAATTGTATGAAATGCTTGACTACATTGATGTTATCCAACAGAAACTGAGCGTTATGGATACCACTGCCATCAGTTTGTGTATGGAAAACAAGATTCCTTTGGTCGTTTTTAATATTGAGAAAAAAGGCAATATTTTGGAAGCCGCTGAAGGAAAGAGGATAGGAACTTTGATAGGAGGAAAATGAGATGCCAGTAGCTGTTGCTTTGAAACAGATGGATGACAAAATGGTGAAGACTATTGATGCCCTGAAAGTTGATTTGGCCACCATTCGTGCCGGCAGGGCCAATCCTGCCCTTTTGAGTAAGGTGTATGTTGATTATTACGGGACTCCTACACCCGTCAATCAGGTGGCCAATGTGGCTGCACCGGAACCCCGGCTGATTACCATTCAACCATGGGAAAAGAACATGGTGAAGGCCATTGAGAAGGCCATTATGGCTTCCGACTTGGGCCTGAACCCTAATAGTGACGGGGTGGTAATCCGTTTGAATATTCCCCAACTGACGGAGGAACGTCGCAAGGAATTGGTGAAGTTGGTTGGCAAGAAGGCGGAGGAATATAGGGTAACGATTCGCAATGCCCGCCGTGATGCTAATGATGCGGTGAAGAAAATGGAGAAGGCAAAGGAAATTACTGAGGATGATTCTAAAAAAGCCGTTGATGATATTCAAAAAAATACGGAAAAGCGGATGAAGGAATTGGAAGTTGTTGTAGCCGCCAAGGAAAAAGAGGTTATGGCGATTTGACAAAATGTAGTTATTAGAGAAAGGAGGAGTTCAAAATGTTGAAGATTGACAAGGAAAAATGTTTAGGTTGCGGTGCTTGCGCTGCAAACTGCCCTGTACAAGCTATTAAGGAAAAAGACGGCAAGTACGAAATCGGTGAGGCATGTGTTGAATGCGGTGCTTGCGCTGCAAATTGCCCCGCTCAAGCAATCAGCAAATAACCAAAGAGACAGTGCACCCTTATGTGAGGGTGCACTGTGCGTTATTTGGGAAAGTGAAAAAGATGATTATTCCACAACATATTGCCATTATTATGGATGGCAACGGACGCTGGGCGAAGGCCAGGGGAAAGGCCCGCACCGCAGGGCATGAGGCGGGGGCGGAAACCTTAAAAAAAATTGTCAGGGCGGCGGATGCCTTGGGGGTTAAGGTTTTGACGGTGTATGCTTTTTCTACGGAGAATTGGCAGAGACCGAAACTGGAAGTTGACTTTATTATGAATCTTTTGGGTATTTATCTGGTGAAGGAATTGCCTGAATTTATGAAGGAAAATGTTCAGGTACGTTTCATTGGGGCCAGGCAGGAATTGCCTAAAGGGGTCATTGAAAAATTAGATAAAGTTTTATATGAGACCGGGAAAAATACCGGTATAGTTTTAAATTTGGCAATCAACTACGGTGCCCAAAGGGAATTGGTGGATGCGATGAAAGCGATAGCCGCCGGAGTACAGCAGGGTACGATTAAAATAGAGGATATCTCAGAAAGATTGGTTGAAGAAAACCTTTATACGGCGGGGCTTCCCATGCCGGATTTGCTCATTAGGACGGGTGGCGATTTGCGCTTGAGCAATTTTTTGTTGTGGCAGATTGCCTATGCGGAAATTTGGACTACGGAGGCTTTTTGGCCGGATTTTACTCCTGAAATGCTGCAACGGGCCATCCAAGATTTCAATGGCAGGGAACGGCGTTTCGGCGGGTTAGGAGGGTAGTATGCTAACAAGAATAATTACTGCCTTGATTGGTATTGTGGCCGCAGCTGGGATTATTACCTATGGCGGTTTTGTTTTTGCTTTGGCTGTGTTGATGTTGGGGATGCTGGCCTGGTATGAGTTGCAAAGAATGGCTGCAAACAAGGGTTTCCATGTTTATGGCATTACCGGTGGAGGAGGGGCGCTGGCCCTGCTGGTACTGACAGGTTGGTTTTGTATCAATAATTGTAACTGCAATTTGTTATTCCCCCTGATGCTTATGGTTTTGGTGGTTGTTTTGATGGCGATTTGTTTTGAGGGTCTGCTGCGACATTGCCATCTGGGGGAAGTAAATTGGGCTGGGAATGTGGCCCTGACGGTTTTTGGCCTTTTGTATTGCGGTTTGCTTTTCAGTCATGTGCTTTTGCTTCGCTCGGCACAGGGACCCCAAGTTTCTTTTTTACATACAATGGAGTATGGGGAAGCTCTGCTTTGGACGGTGCTTATCGGCACCTGGGCCAGTGATACCTTTGCCTATTTTGTCGGAGTCGCTTTTGGCAAGCATAAATTTTGCAGTGTCAGCCCTAAGAAATCCTGGGAAGGTGCTATTGGCGGCTATGTGGGAAGTATGTCTGTAGTGATTTTATTGGCCCATTATATTTTGGGTATTTGTCAGTTTGAAGCCCATGTTATGGGTTTGGTGGTTGCTTTGTCCGCACCTGTCGGGGATTTGGTGGAGAGCGTTTTGAAGAGGAATTTTGATGTTAAGGACAGTGGCAAATTGTTGCCTGGGCACGGGGGTGTGTTGGACAGGTTTGACAGTTTGCTTTTCACCGCACCCTTAACTTATTATGTATTAGTACTCAGTAATTTGCTTAAATGAAGAAGATTGTTGTTTTGGGCAGCACCGGTTCCATCGGCCGTCAGACCTTGGAGGTGGTGTTGGCTAATCCGGATAAATTGAAGATTGTGGGTTTGGTGGCCCACAAGAATGATGTACTTTTGGAACAGCAGATTGCCATTTGCCATCCTGAGGTGGCGGTGTTGACGGACGAGGCGGCGGGAAAAAGTTTACAGAAACGTTATACCGGCAGCACTAAAATCCTTTGCGGTGAGGAGGGGCTTCTGGTGGCGGCAACCTGGTCCGGGGCGGATACTGTTGTTGGGGCTATGGTTGGGTATGCAGGTTTGAGGCCAACCCTTGCAGCCATCGCTGACGGCAAGAATATTGCTTTGGCCAATAAGGAGACCTTGGTGGCTGCCGGACAGATTGTGATGGATGCGGTGGCCTATTACAATGTTTCTTTGACACCTGTAGATAGTGAACATAGTGCCATATTTCAGGCCTTGAGTGGCGGGGAAAAAAGAGAGGTCAAGAACCTTATCATTACTGCCAGCGGTGGACCTTTCAGGGGGAAAAGTAGGGCTGAGTTGGAGCAGGTGACATTGGAGCAGTGCCTCAAGCATCCCAATTGGAACATGGGTCCCAAGGTTACCATTGATTCTTCCACTTTGGCAAACAAGGGGTTGGAAGTGATGGAGGCCCATTGGCTTTTTGATATGCCTTATGACAAGATTCAGGTGCTGGTGCATCCTGAGAGCATAGTGCATTCTTTGGTGGAGTTTGTAGATGGCAGCGTAATAGCCCAATTGGGCAATCCGGATATGCGGTTGCCCATACAGTACGCTTTAAGCTGGCCGGAGCGTTTTGATTACGCTTTTGAGGCCTTGGATTTGGTAAAAAGGCATCAGCTGACTTTTCAAGCACCGGATTTGGAGAGTTTTCCTGCCCTGCAGCTGGCCCGTGAATGTGGTATGGCAGGGGGAATTTTGCCCTGCGTTTTCAATGCTGCTAATGAGGAAGCGGTGAATCTGTTCATCCGGGGCAGGATAGGTTATTTGGATATCTATCGGATTACGGAAAAAATGGTGGGTAAATTCGGAAATAGCGAGTGTACTTTAGAAAATATTGAGGCGGCGGACAGGGCGACCCGTCTGGTGGTGAAAAGAGAATGGGCATAATTGCAGCAATTATTACAATTGGCATATTGGTGACGGTTCACGAATGGGGACATTTTATGGCCGCAAGAATTACAGGAATGCGGGTTGATGAGTTTGCCATCGGCTTCGGTCCGGCCTTGTGGAAAAAACAGAAGGGTCAAACATTGTATTCGTTGCGGTGTGTTCCTTTGGGAGGTTACAATAAGATTGCTGGTATGGAGCCGGGGGAGGAGGTTACCTCTGACGGTTACAATTCCAAGTCCGTACCTGCCAGGTTGCTTGTTATTGTGGCGGGGGCACTGATGAATTTTTTGTTGCCAATTTTGTTGTTCACCGGTATGAGTTATGTGGACGGGGTGGAATATTTGGTCAATGAGTCCGTATTGGGAACGGTACGGGAGGATGGTGCGGCTTATCAGGCAGGCCTTCGGGCGGGGGACAAACTCCTGGCCATTAACGGGATAACAGTCAATACCTGGGACGATGTTATTATTCAAATCCGGGATAATGGTGAAAAGCCGGTGCAGATTGCTGCCGAGCGGGGTGGTACGGTGCAGAATTATACCATGCGTCCCAAAATGAATGCGGAGTTGGGAAGGGCCATCATCGGCATTCAACCGTGCTTTGCCCACAGGTCCTGCGGCTTTTTTGAGTCCGTCGGGATGGGGGTAAAAAAAACTTATAATGTGATGTTCATGATGTTGAACGGCTTGTACCGCATTGTTATGGGTACGGCTCCGGCGGATTTGAGCGGTCCCATCGGGTTAGCTGTGGCGGCCGGGGAAGTGGCGGCCAAGGGCTTTATGGCCATACTGAATTTTGTTTGCTTTTTGAGCATTAATTTGGGCATCATCAATCTTTTGCCTTTGCCCGCATTGGACGGAGGCCATGTGGTATTGTTGTTCCTGGAAACATTGCGTGGCAAGCCACTGCCGGACATGGCCATGGAGTATATACAATATGCCGGCATCAGCATTATTATTTTAATTACTCTTTTTAGCACATATAAGGATTTGCTAAGGTTTTGAGAAAAAAGATTTAACTAAGGAGGTGCAAAAAAATATGAAGATGATTTTACGGCCAGTTGCACTTATTGCGATAATTGTGATAATGTTTATTTCTGTTCTCTTGCTGGGCTGCGGCAGGAAGGCGGAAATGTCTTCTGGGATGAATTGCTATAAGGCCAGGGTGGAATGGATTCATGACGGGGATACGGTGACGGTGACGGACGAAAAAGGAGCCAAACACAAACTGCGTATGTATGCCATTGATGCGCCAGAGCTGGCCCAACGGGGCGGCAAGGAGAGTATGAAGAATCTGATTAAGATTTTGCCCAAAAATCAATGGGTGAAGGTTGATGTGGAAAATATTGACCGCTATCAGCGGGAGGTTTCAACTGTTTATCTTGATGAAATCAATATCAATCGCCGACAGATTGAGACGGGGCATGCTTGGCATTATGTCAAATATGACAAAAGATTTGTAGACGACTATGCCCAGGTGGAAAAGCAGGCACGGAAGAAAAAACTGGGCCTGTGGCGTGATGTCAACCCCCAGCCACCCTGGGAATGGCGGCAAAATAAACGGCAAAAGAAATAAATAAAAAATAAATCCATCGGTTTAACCGGTGGATTTATTTTTTACGCAGGGACAAAAGCAGGATGGTTAGCACGATACAGGCGATACCGAGGAAATCCGCCAGTATCAGGGGTGTGTGGAGCATCCACACCGCCACCAGCACGCTGCACACCGGCTCCCAGGATGAAATCATGGTAGTTTGGACAGGTCCGATAATAATTAACCCTTTCATATCTAACCAAAAGGTCAGCACCGTGGCACCGAAAAGCAGGAAGAGGAAGGCGGCAGTGGCCTGCCAGTCCCAGTTGGGAACTATGTGGAAAGGATTGGCCATACCCATCATTCCCAAACCGCTGAAAAACTGCCCCCAGCCCAAAATCGTGGCAACGGAATATTTTTTTAGAAGGTGCAATGGATATATTTTGTAAAAGGCCATGCCAAAGGCGGCCACCGCCCCTGCAAAGAGGGTCAGGGGGGACAGACGCAGGGTGGTATAATTGCCATGGGTACAAACAAGAAAGACCCCGACTATGGTCAGCATCACACCTAAATAATCCTTTCCGTACAGCTCTTCTTCCGCTTTAAAATATTCCCACAGGAGAACCAGTACCGGACAGGTGTATTGCAGCACCGTGGCGGTGGGGGCATTGCACAGTTCTATGCACCAATAAAAACCGTATTGGCAACAGAAGACACCAAAAGTGCTAAAAATGACCAGGGACAAAAAATTCTTTTTTACGGGTTCAAAAATGTTCTTTCCCTGGCTATAAGCGATGAACAAAAAAATTAGCCCGGCTGAAATCTGACGGAGCATTACAAGCCGGGCGGCGGAGATGTGATAATTCTCAAAAAGGAACTGTCCTGAAATTCCTCCCAGCGCCCAAAAGGTGGCGGCAAGAAGCACATATATGATTCCTAAAAGTTTTTTTGTGTTCACAATAGTTTACTGTATCATCCCAATTCAGCCAACAGGTTTCAGGGGATTAAAGGGCGCAGGGCGCAGGGCGTAAGGCGTAAGGCGCAGGGATGGTAAAATGTTCCTGTAATTAGAGCAGGAAAGTCAGGTGTAGTGCGAACTATACTGAACCCTCAGCCCTGTTGGCTGTTGGTTCATTCCTGTTGGCTGGAGCGGAGCGACATGTCGGGCCGTTTGGACATATCCCTGAAGTGGGTGAATTTCTCTTCAAAGAAAAGATTAATTACGCCTGTGGCACCGTTACGATGCTTGGCAATGATGAGTTCCGTGACATGGGGATGCTCCGTATCCTTATTGTAGTAGTCATCCCTGTAGAGGAAGGCCACGATGTCAGCATCCTGTTCCAAAGAGCCGGATTCACGCAGGTCGCTGAGCATGGGTCTTTTGTTGGTGCGGCTTTCTACAGCACGGCTCAGTTGGCTCAGGGCGATGATGGGGAGGGTTAATTCCCTGGCTAAGGATTTCAAGGAACGGCTAATTTCGCTGACTTCTGCCTGACGGTTGTCCTCGCTGGAGCGTCGGCCGCTGCCCCGCATCAGTTGTAAATAATCAATGATAATTAAATCCAGACCGCCGATTTCCGTCATGAGGCGGCGGGCCCGGCTGCGGATGTCCAAGCTGCTCAAGCCGCCGGTATCGTCAATATAGATGTGGGCATCATTAAGTTTGCACCCCTGGGTCCAAATTTTGCTCCATTCCTCTTCGTTCATGTTCCCGACCCTCATACGTGCACTGTCCACTCTGGCCTCAGAACAGAGCATACGGCTGACAAGTTGTTCCTTGCTCATTTCTAGGCTGAAGATGGCCACTTTGAAGGGAGGTTTCTTAACTTTCTTGTGGGAGCGGAGTCCAATTTCTGCCGCAATGTTCAACGCTAAGGCAGTTTTGCCCATGCTGGGTCTGGCCGCCAGGATGATGAAGTCGCTGGGTTGCAGGCCGCTGGTCATTTGGTCAAAATCCAAAATACCGGTGGGAATTCCCAAAAAACCGGTACTGGAGTTGGAAAGTTCAGAGAGTTTGTCGATGGTACTCTGTATCAAAGTGTTCACGGGGGAGAAGGTGGCTGCTTTGTTGGATTGGGAAATGGACAGAATTTTACTTTCCGCTCTGTCGATGAGGTCCTGCACATCGTCTGAATCCGGTTCATAGCCCATTTTTACAATTTCTGTGCCGGTTTCGATCATCTTACGCAGCCGGGCCTTGTCCAATATGATTTGAGCGTGGTATTTGATGTTGGCAGTGGTGGGGACTTTGCCGGCAATGGAAAGGATATAGGCCATGCCCCCCACGTCTTCCAATTTTCCGGCGGTACGCAGGGCATCCACCAGGGTGATGCTGTCGATTATTTTTCCCTGACGCACCAATTCCTGCATACGTCTGTAGATTTCCCTGTGGGCCTCCCGGTAAAAGTCATCCGGACCCAACATGTTCATCATTTCGTTAATCGCATATTCCTCACCCAGGAGCATGGCACTGAGAACGCCCTGTTCCGCATCTATGTTGTTGGGAATGGTTCTGGTTTCTTCCATTTTAGCCGGCTATCACATTCACTTGGAATTCTGCTGAAACATCCGGATGGAGTTTGGCAATGGCGGTGTGGATGCCGATGCCTTTGACAGGTGTTTTCAGTTCGATTTTACGTTTGTCGATGTCCAAACCGGTTTGTTGTTTCAGCAGGTCCGCAATGTCCTTGCTGGTGACATTGCCGTACATTTTGTCGTTGGCACCAATTTTTACGGGTACGGTGACGGTGATTTTTTTGATTTGGGCCGCCAGTACCACTGCTTCGTCCTTGCGTACTGCCGCATGATGGGCAGCGGTGGCCACATTCGTTTTGGCCTGGTTGATGTTGGCGGCGGTGGCTTCCTTGGCCAGCTTCCTGGGCAGCAGGAAGTTGCGTCCGTAGCCCTCGGCCACTTCTACGATTTCGTTGGCCTTGCCAACGGCTTTTACGTCTTGCAATAAGATTACTTTCATTTTGTTTCCTCCTCTTGTTGTTTGATTTGTTCGGTGAGAAGCTCAAGTGCTTCTTCAAGGGTTTTGTCTTTTATCTGACAGGCAGCCATGTTCTGGTGTCCGCCTCCTCCCAGCGCTTCCATCATGATTTGAACATTGTAGAGAGTACCGTCGCTGCGGGCATTCATGTTAATGGTTTTATTTTTTTCATACCGGGTCACAACGCATGCCCCCTGCACTCCCTTGGCCAGTACCAGTTCATCCGCCGTTTTGGCTGCAAGTATGGTCATTTCCGCATTTTTTTCCTTAACATTATTGATGACCACAGCGAATCCGGGACTCACAAATTTGGCTTGGGCAATCAGTTTGGAACGATAGAGCAATTTTTCAAAACTTTCGGTGAAAAGCTCATTCACCAGGGCGATATCGGCGCCGAACCGTCTTAGAAAGGCGGCCGCTTCAAAGGTCCTTTCGTTGGTTTGGACGGTAAAGTTTTTGCTGTCCAGCACAATGCCCAAATACAGTTTGGTCGCCTCATACGGCGTAAGTTCCAGGTCTTCGTTAAAATAAGGGAAGAGTTCCGTAATCATTTCCGAGGTGCTGGAGGCGGAGGGCTCCTGGTAGATACCGTTGATGTTGGGGATTATATCCTCGCTGCGGCGATGGTGGTCGATGAGGATGCGATGGGACACTTTATCCAATAGTGAGGGCATAGCACAGAGTTGTCTGCGGTGATGATCCACAAGGATTAGGAGGGTGTTGTCATCAATGTAGGGTTGAACGTCTTTTTCGCCGGTCAGAATCAGGTCGTCATAGGGATTGTTTTCCATATACCTGGCAAAGACATCCTTACTGCGTTGGTATTCATTGTCTGAAGTGCTTTGCACGATGTGTACGGATTTTTGCTTGGAACGGGCCATCAAAGCAATGCCTACGGCGGAACCCAGGGAATCAAAGTCCTCTCCCGCATGTCCGGCAATCAAAATGTGACTGGCCTTTTCCATTTCCTCACGGAGCATTTGGGCCACTATTCTGGCTCTTACCCTGTTGGCTTTGGTAATAACAGTTCCCGTGGCTCCAAAGTAGTTCAGCCGGTCACCATTGTTGACAACCACTTGGTCGCCGCCCCTGTTGAGGGCCATGTTCAGTGCGTCCGATGCCTTTTCCAGTTGCTCGTTTGGGTGGACTCCGTCCATGGCCATGGCTACGCCGATGCTAAATGTGGGATTCGTTCTGCCGCCTACGTTGATGAGATGGGCATTATTAAGAATGTTGAATTTGTCCTTGATGATGTTTATCATTTCCCGGTGATTGAAGCCCATCATGGCGGAGTCGTTACCCAGATGGACGATAAAGCCCTTGTTGGTCTTTGCCCATTCGGTGAGCATGGCACTGAGGTCTCCATTTAGTTTTGCAATGTTGCGGTCGGAAAGTGAACGGATCACTTCGTCATAGTTGTCACAACGGACATAGCATAGGGCCAGCTTGGTATCATTGTACTTTTGACGCAGGGTGGTCAGTTCGGTGATGTCGTAAAGGTATACGGAAATGCTGCTGGGGCTTTGGGCATTTGTTGTACTCGTAGTCCGTCTGCTTTGCAGGGTATAGGTTCTATCCTCAATGTTGATAGTTTGTAAGACCTGATTTTCTCCGGATATGGCACTGTTGAAAACGCTTTTGGGAACCGGCAGCAAGCTTTCTATGTGGTAGCCCAAAATTTGGGGACGGTTGACAATATCCTGGAACGTGTTATTGTACCATTGCAAAAGCCCGTTGGAATCAAAGATGCCAATGCCCACCTGCATATAGGCAATGGCGAAATGGTTGTCCTTTTGCACGTTTTCAATCATATCATCCAAATATTTTCCGTAGGCGGTAATACGTTGTTTATGACGCCGCATTTCCAGTTTGTAGGCAATGATTACAGCCAAAAAAACCAATGGAATGGTTATCGGTTCCAGGTAAATGGTGACGCCGCCCAAAAGTAGGGTGGGGAGAAATATACCCGGGTAGTTGGGTTTGAATAGGGAATTCTTTCCTATTGCTTCTTTAAACTTTGTATCCACGTTCTGCTCCTCTCAATTTTCTGAAGTCCGCAATGCAGTCGAAAGCCCCAATCCACAGTACGGCAAAACTGATTATTTGAAACATGATAAGTACCGTCACGATGTGGGCCCAAAAAGTGGGTTTGTTTTTTGCGTACACGTACCAGTAGGCAATGGCCAGGCCCTGCAGCATGAAGACGCTGCTGGAAACCATTTGCACATTTACGGCGGCGAGATAGGCCCAATGTTCCGGACCGTAGTATTTGACCGCAAAACCCACCGCCATCAAACTCAGACCGAAGGGCAGCAAACACCAGCGGGGAATGACCAGATTACGGAAGGGTGGAATGGATTCAAATTTGTTTCCCAATTTGGTGAGAATCTTCTTTGCCACCCAGTAGTTGATGAAGGCCAGGGCGGGAGCAGTTATTATGAAGGCCCCGGGCATAATTATTCTCATCATTTTGATGAGATCCTTGTAGGATGCAATGCTGGCGGCAATTTCCGTTTCTGCCACTTCGTGGCTCCGTTGGAATTCGGCCATTTGCAATAAACTGTTGTCAAAGGAATCGAACATCATGGCGACAGGATTGATATCAAGCACCAAAAAGGCAATGGCAAAATTAATGACCAGGGCCAGAATGCCCCCCAAGGTGCCGTAGAT
>JAZLMD010000098.1:0-4637 GCA_045598465.1 Acidaminococcaceae bacterium
TCCACACTGCAATTCTTGCAGCAAATGCTTTCCACCTGCAACCCACCATTCATAAAATATTGGGCAATAAACTTGGCTTCATTGGCCAAACCGATGCAGAAGGCAATGCCCACCTTCCTGGCATCCATCTGCTGGGCGAAGTACAAACTCTCCTCAAGACGGGTCATTTTCAAATAATTGCGGCTTTCCGTCTTCGCCGCCGCCACCATCAGTTCCCTTTCCTCTGGGGTGTATTTCTCCGCCACTTCCTCCGGGCTAATACCCAAACAGTTTTGCCCCTTAGTATAGCAATTATGATGGGGACACAAAGCACAATTCATCTTTTTTACCTCCTAAAATTCCCCTCTGCCTCCCTGTTGGCGGGAGTGGCGGCTCCGTTTTCAAAACGCCGCCGAAGTGATTATTTTCTTCTGTATTTTTCAACCCGCTGCAGACACTCTTCCAAAGTCCTGTCTATCGGCTGATAAAGCGCTTGCTTTTTCAAATACTCAAAGTCAATTTCATCGTAATGGGACAAAATCAATTGTTCGGGAAGGGTGTTTTTATCATGCCAAAACTCCCTCCCACACAACCGGTCAATAATAATATCCTCAATCCCAATTATATTAGCAATCCCATAATCAGTTTCAACCTGCATTACCCGTTCAGGATCCCCATCCAACACATCATCTGCAGAAGCAGTTGGAAACTCCACCACCACCGCCGTGTCCGGATGTGTCCAATAATTACCAATCTGACAAGTAAAGCCCAACCCACGCATAATTTCTGCTATACGATGGCCGTCCTTGGCGACAAAGTCCAAATCTTTAGTCATATAACTGGCGGCAGTATAAAACTCCACCGCACTACCGCCCACGACTACCAAATAATTACCGACTTTCTGTGCCTGCTCTGAAATCAACGCCGCAATACTGATACGTTCCTGCATAGAATTATTTTGAAATTTCTGACCAATCTCCTTCACTAAATCTCGCACAGTTTGTAGCCCTCTTTAGTTTTCTTTATCCATCCGGTTTTAATGGCATTATCCCAAGCCCGTTGGGCAGCATATATCAAAGCATCATCTTCGGCGGCACGGCGATATTTGTGATTACCCCGCTCAGCAACCCTCAATTCCACCGGCATACTTCTTTGCTTAGCGTATTGCCTGTTAGCCCAATCATTCAAATTAACTTTTCGGAGGGGCTTTTTCTGACACAAATCACATAAACCCTCATCCGAACCGTTCAAGGCATGTAACACTGCAGCATAAATACCTATGGCCACAGTACCAGTTCCTTTTTCCACCGCCAATAAGGTCATCCGGCTGATACCAACCCGCTGAGCCAAATCCGTGGCCGTTATATGATTTTGCTGACGAACCGCTTTTATCTGCGCGCCCATACTTTCCAAATTTTTTTGAATTTCCGGCAATAATTCTAATGTGCGTTTTTGCATAATATACTCCTTCGTAAAATATAATATGCTCTTTACCAAATTTTGTCAATTACAATTTACGAAATCGTTCTGTATATCTATATTTTATACATTTTTATATAAATTGTTTCACGTGAAACAATTTATATTATTTTGTATAGTGCTTAACTGTTTAAAAACTTGCGAACCTTTTCCAAATTCTCCAACCCCACCTGCCGTCCGATGTCATAGGCCGCCTGCAGATGCTCCGGATTCTTGTCCACCCGTTTGACCGGCAATGCCGCCGGAGGTGCCAGCACCAGGCATTTGCCCTCCTTTTCCCGTTGGGCAATATATTCCAAAGTCCTGTTGTAGCCCTCGGCCCGATGCCGCCAGGCCTCACCCAGGGCCGGATACTTGGGATAACGCCACTTAATAAAATGCCACATAAAAGTATCTTCTTTTTGGAAACCCCTGGGCTGGGTCAGAATCACCACATTTTTTGCATAACCGAAATCCTCATGGGCCTTCAAAGGAATGGAATCCACCACACCCCCGTCCAAGAGTTTCTGCCCATTAATCTCAATGATATTCGCCACCAAAGGCATGGAGCCGGAAGCACCGAACCAGCGGATATCCTCATCGTCACCATTCATACACTTGTGATACACAGGTAATCCGGTCTCCACATCCACACACACCACCCTGAACTCCATGGGATTGGCGGCATACGCTTCCGTATCAAAAATATCCAACTTTCTGGGGATGACCTCATAACAGTAATGATAATCGTACAAATCCCCGGATTTAAGCAAACTCCACAGGGAACCGTAACGCCAGTCCTTGCAAAAACGCAGATTATAGCGCAAGGTTCTGCCGATTTGCCGGGACTTCAGATTGCACCCGAAAATCGCACCGGCACTAGTGCCGATGGCCCCGTCAAAAGTAATGTTATATTCCATAAAAACATCCGTCACACCGGCGGTAAAAAGTCCCCGCATGGCCCCGCCTTCCATGACCAATCCATTTTTCATCGCTACCTTCTTAAAATTTGTAAGCAACCCTCTTTCAAAGGCCGGCTCCCATAAAATCTACATATTTTTACCAAAAATGACAATTATCTAGTAGATAATCCCGATAATCTACTAGATTATCAATTATTTTATACTCACAACCCAACAAAATTTTTTTAATCACTATATTTTGACACTATAAACAAGTTTTCCGCTTCCCAAAATTTCATCTTTTACTTCTCGAAAAGTACTCCCTGAGTATTATCTGCCAACGTAGTTTTAGCAACAGCAGTGGTTTCCGTACTTTCCGTATCCAAATCCACAGTAGTCAAAGTGACAACTTTATCCCCTTCCCCAAGGGTAATAACCTTCACACCCTGGGTATTTCTGCCCGTACTCCGCATATTGGCATCATAGCGGATAATAATTCCGTTGGCAGTAATCATCAAAATCTCCTGTTCCGGCACAATAATACGCATACCTACCACCGCACCGGTCCTCTTGGTGAGATTAATATTCTTCAAACCAATGCCGCCCCGTTTCTGCTTCTTGTAAGCATCCACACTGGTACGCTTACCGATACCGTTCTCCGTTACCGTCAGCACATCACACATAATATCTTTCACGCAATCCATGCTCACCACATAATCCCCTTCACGCAAAGCAATGCCTTTCACCCCGTGAGTAGGTCTGCCCATGGGCCGCACATCGGTTTCGCTGAAGTGAATAGCCATACCATCATGAGTTGCCAGGAAAATCTCATTGGCACCATCAGTGAGTTTCACCGCAATCAGTTCTTCACCCTCATCCAAATTGATGGCAATCATCCCCACCCTGCGGATGGCTTTAAATTCACTCAAAGTGGTCTTCTTCACCGTACCCAGATTGGTGGCCATAAACATAAACATATCTTCACTGAAGGTCTTAACCGGAATCAAAGTGGTAATATTCTCTCCGGGAGGCAGCTCCAAAATATTCACCAACGGCGTACCCTTGGCGGTACGGCTGGCCTCAGGAATTTCCCAACCCCGCTTACGATACACCCGTCCCTTGTTGGTAAAGAACAAAATATCCTGCTTGTTCCGGGCCAGAACCAAATGCCGGCTCTCGTCATCTTCCTTGCTGCGGCCCCCAATCTTGCCCATGCCGCCCCGTTTCTGGTTACGGAAATTTTCCAAACTCTGGCGCTTAATATAACCCTGCTGGGAAATGGTGACCACAATATCCTCATCCGCCACATAATCTTCCGGATTCATTTCCGCCGCCTCACCCACAATTTCCGTACGGCGTCCGTCACCAAAACGCTTGTCCACCTCTGCCATTTCTTCCTTGATAATACCCAGCACCTTCTTCTCATCCGCCAGCACACCCTCCAGCCAATCAATGGTCTCCAGCACATCTATGTATTCATCCTCAATCTTCTGCCTTTCCAAACCTGTCAGCCGTTGCAATTTCATATCCAAAATGGCCTGGGCCTGGCGTTCGCTCAAACCGAACTTTTCACAAAGGGCATTTTTGGCAATCTCCGCCGTCTGACTGGCCCTAATGGTGGCGATAATGGCGTCAATATAATCCAAAGCAATCTTAAAACCCTCCAAAATATGGGCCCGATCCTTGGCCTTAGCCAACTCGTAACGGCTCCGGCGGGTAATAACTTCCTTCTGATGATCAAGATAATGAACCAGAATCTGCTTCAAACTCAGCACGCAGGGCTGGCCTTTGACCAAAGCCAAATTGATAATGCCGAAACTGGACTGCAAAGCGGTATGCTTCATAAGTTTGTTCAGAACAACCTCCGGCACCTGGCCCGTCTTCAGGTCAATAACCACCCGCATACCCCGACGGTCCGACTCATCCCGAATGTCACTGATACCTTCCAAAGTGCCGTCCTTAACCAAATCCGCAATATTTTCAATCAAACGGGCCTTATTGACCTGATAAGGAATCTCCGTAACAACAATCCGCTGACGGCCGTTGGATTTGGGAATATCCTCAAAATGGGTCCTGCTCTTGATTTTTACCACACCACGACCGATGGCATAGGCCTGACGGATACCCTCCGTACCCAAAATCATGGCACCGGTGGGAAAATCCGGTCCCTTAATGGCGGTCATCAACTGGTCCAACTCCACATCCGGATCGTCAATCAGCATATTAAGCCCCTTCACCACCTCACTCAAATTGTGGGGGGGGATATTAGTGGCCATACCAACAGCAATACCCGCACTG
>JAZLMD010000099.1:0-2005 GCA_045598465.1 Acidaminococcaceae bacterium
CCCCGGGAAGTTTCAACTCATAGTCACTGGCATAGTTATTACCCGCTTTCAGTGTAAAGGTCTGCCCGGTCATGGAACTGGTTTTACTCTCCCCCCTGAAGGCCTTCCCATAAAGATAAACCGGGGCGGAATGCAGCATGGCGATGCTCACCAGAGGCCCCAGCACCTCCTCCCCTTCAGCCGCTGTCACCAAAGGCACATTCTCCTTGATAATGCCACCCTTCTGCATGGCGATATGGGGCAAATCCTTCCCCAGCCGGTCCTGATGCTCCAAAGTCACATTGGTAATGACGCTCACCACAGGAGTAATTACATTAGTACTGTCCCACAGGCCGCCCAACCCCACTTCTATCACAGCATAATCCACAGCTGCCTCTGCAAAAAACAGAAAAGCCACGGCTGTCAGAATCTCAAACTCCGTGGGCTGGTCACAAACCCCCTTTTGCACCACACGGTCCGCCGCCTCCCTGACCCTGGCCAAAAGGGCGGCAAACTCACCGTCGCTGATATCCCTGCCGTTCAACTCTATACGTTCATTATATTTGACCAAATGGGGGGAGGTGAACTTCCCCACCTTCAGTCCTGCCGCCAAAAGAATATTGGCAATCATGGTGGTCACACTGCCCTTGCCATTGGTGCCGGCAACATGCACCGTCTTTATTTTTTGCTCCGGATTGCCCAACTCCCGCAAAAGTCCCTCAATCCGCTCCATACCCAGACGGATGCCGAACCTCCCCAGGGAAGCCAAATAATCCAAACCCTCTTCGTAATTCATGTTATTTCGTCCCTTTTCGTTAACATATTATAGCACACTTCGTAAAAACTTAACAATATGTTACAATTATTTTACGTCTTGAAACAAATGCTTGTATTTTTGCTAACTCGTAGTATAATCTCATTCATATGTCGTCCACAAGAGTGGACAGAGGAGGAAAATATGAAAAAAAGTGTTTTGAAGAATGTGACTATGGCTCTGGCTATCTGCTCCGCATTAGGGTGCTGCGGTATTGCCGCAGCCAAGAACTATACAGTCGGAGTATGCCAATTAGTCGAACACGCTGCCCTCGACGCAGCCAACAAAGGTTTTGTTGACGGTCTGGCTCAGGCCGGCTTCAAAGGCGACAAAATTGTCTTTGACCAACAGAACGCCCAGGCGGACCAATCCAACCTGGCCAACATCGCCCACCGCTTTGTTTCCAAAAAAGTGGATTTGATTTGTGCCATCGCCACCCCGGCAGCACAAACCATGGCCAACGCCACCGATGAAATTCCCATCGTAGGCACCGCCATCACCGACTATGTGGCCGCCAAATTGGCCAAAACCAACGAAAAACCCGGCAGCAATGTTACCGGCACCACCGACATGAACCCGGTGGAAGCCCAATTGGATATGCTGGTTAAATTCGTACCCGGCATTAAAACTGTGGGCACCGTCTACAGCAGCAGCGAAGTCAACAGCCAGCTGCAAATTGATATTCTGAAAAAGGCCGCTGCCAAACGTGGCCTGGCCGTAAAGGAAGCCACCGTTTCCACCGTCAACGACATCCAACAGGCCGTAAGGAGTTTGGTGGGCAAGGTTGAAGGCATCTATGTGCCCACGGATAACGTGGTGGCCAGTGCCGTATCCACCCTTGTGGGCATCACCACTGAAGAAAAACTCCCCGTCATCGCCGGCGAGGGCTCCATGGTCAAAGCGGGCTGCACCGCCAGCTTGGGCATTGATTACTACACCCTGGGTGTACAAACCGGCAAAATGGCGGCAGAAATCCTCAGCGGCAAAGCAAAACCCGCCACCATGGCCATCCAGGGTCAAAAAGATTGCGCTGCCATCATCAATGAAACTGCGGTGAAAAAATTGGGCATTAAAGTTCCCCAGGAATTCGCCCAAGCGGAAATGGTCAAATAAAAGGTAAATGCAATGATTGACTTGTTGTTGCCCACAGTAGCCCAAGGGTTACTGTGGGCTTTAATGGTATTAGGACTATATGTAACCTTCCGGATTCTG
>JAZLMD010000100.1:0-7168 GCA_045598465.1 Acidaminococcaceae bacterium
GGGTGAGGGGTTCGGGTTTGGTGGTGAAGAATTGCTGCCAGGTGCCTTCCCTCAGCACATCGTCCCAGTCCTCGCTGATATAAACATCAATGGTGTTGTCCCGGTCCGGACGGCGGATACTGTCTTTGAAGGGCAGGGCCAAAACCTTTGGGTTCTGACGGAGCCACCAGTTGTCCGCCTTGTTGCCGGCCAAGCGGGTACAGTGGACACGGCTTTGCTGACCGGCACCGATGCCGATGGCCTGCCCGCCTTTCACATAGCAGACGGAGTTGGATTGGGTGTATTTCAGGACAATCAAGCTGATGAGCAAATCCCGTACTGCCTCGGGGGTGAAATGCTTGTTTTTAGTGGGCCGGTTGGCCAGCAGTGATTCCTCAATTTTGGCGTTGTTCCGGTCCTGTTCAAAGGTGATGCCGAACACGTCCTTGTGTTCCACCAGTTCGGGTACATAGTCGGGGTCGATTTTCACCACATTGTAACTGCCTTTGCGTTTGGTTTTCAGGATTGCCAGGGCCTCATCCGTATAGCCCGGGGCGATTACGCCGTCAGAAACTTCCCGTGCCAGCATGGTGGCGGTTTCCTTGTCACAAATTTCGGAGAGGGCCACGAAGTCGCCGTAGCTGGACATTCTGTCCGCGCCACGGGCCCGGGCATAAGCGGTGGCCAGGGGGCTCAGTTGCAAGTCGTCCACGTAGTAGATTTTTTTCAGCACATCATCCATGGGTACGGCCACTGCCGCACCGGCGGGGCTCACATGCTTGAAGGATGCGGCGGCGGGCAGGCCGGTGGCCTCTTTCAGCTCTTTTACAAGTTGCCAGGAGTTGAAGGCATCCAAAAAATTGATAAAGCCGGGACGACCGTTCAGCACTTGGATGGGCAGTTCACCCTTTTGCATAAAAATGCGGGCTTTTTTCATATTGGGGTTCATACCGTATTTGAGGGATAATTCTTTCATTTTGACCTCCTTATTTTTTTACATTATAGCATACTTGTGCTATAATACCAATATGGAATGTTATGTATGTCCCCACCGTTGTGGGGCGGACAGGAAGAACGGTATATACGGCTCCTGCGGTATGGGGTGGAATCCGGTGGTGGCCAGGGCCCATCTCCATATGTGGGAAGAGCCGGTGATTAGCGGCAGCCGGGGCAGCGGTACGGTGTTTTTCAGCGGTTGTAATTTGCATTGTGTTTTTTGTCAGAATTATGATATCAGCAGCAGGAATTTTGGCAAGGAAATCAGTGTGGAACGGCTCAGGGAGATTTATGGCGAGCTGATTGCCAAGGGGGCCCATAATATCAATTTGGTGACACCCACCCATTTTACGGAGGCGATTCTGGAGAGTTTGGATGAGCCCCTGGGGGTGCCGGTGGTTTGGAATACCAGCGGGTTTGAGACCACGGACACTTTGCGGAAGTTGAAGGGCAAGGTGCAGGTTTATTTGCCGGATTTGAAGTATAGTGAGGATATGGCGGCTATAAAGTACAGCAATGCCTATGATTATTTCGGTATTGCCACCCGGGCCATCAGGGAGATGTATAACCAGGTGGGTGATTACCGGCTGGACGGTGAGGGGCTGATGACCGGGGGCGTGATTATCCGTCATTTGCTGCTTCCCGGCCGTTTGGAGGATACCAAAAGAATCATTGATTGGGTGGGTTCAAATTTCCGGCCTGGTCAGGTGATGTTCAGTTTGATGCGCCAATATGTTCCCTGCGGCAGGGCTGGGGAATATCCTGAGCTGAACCGCAAGGTTACGGAAGAGGAATATGGGGCGGCGGAACGCTACCTGATGGAGAGCGGGATTGAGGATGGTTTTGTGCAGGAAGAGGCCTCTGCGGATAAGGATTTTGTGCCTATCTGGGATTTGACAGGGGTGTGAGGGATGAGGATTATTACTGGCAGGGCCAGGGGTACCAATCTTTTTTCACCCAAAAATTATGATGTGAGACCTACTGCGGACCGGGTGAAGGAGAGCGTTTTCAGTATCATCGGGGCGGGGATTGCGGATGCCAGGGTGTTGGACGCTTTTGCCGGTACGGGGAATTTGGGTTTGGAGTGTTGGAGCAGGGGCGCCGGTAGGGTGGTTTTTGTGGATAAGAGCCGGGAATCCTTGAAGCTGGTGCAACGGAATATTGAAAAATGTTATGCCGGGGAGGATTGCCGGGTGCTGCAGGGCGATGCGGTGGCTGCGGTGGGCCGGTTGGCCAGGCAGGGTGAAAGTTTTGATTTTATTTTTTTGGATCCGCCCTACCGGCAGGGGCTTGTTTCCGCCGTATTGAAGGCCATCGGGGGGACGGATGTTCTGAATCCAGGGGGGTTGATTGTGGCGGAAAGGTCGGCGGAGGAGGAACAACCGGAACTGCCGGATAAATTTGTGTTGGAGCGGGAAGAAAAATACGGCTCCACGATTGTTGATTTCATAAGGGAAGTATGCTAAAATATTCATATTATGAGAGTGGCAGTTTGCAGCGGGTCTTTTGACCCGGTAACTAACGGACATTTGGATATTTTTGAGCGGGCCAGCAAGATGTTTGATGAGCTGGTGGTTTGTGTTTTTTATAATCCCAACAAGCATGAGGGTATGTTTGGTGTCAGGGAGAGGGTGGATATGCTTAAGAAGGCCACGGGGCACATCGGGAATGTGAGGGTTACCAGTTGTAACGGCCTTCTGAATGAATTCTGTACCAAGGAAAAAATTAACTTTGTGGTGCGGGGGCTCAGGGCTTTCAGCGATTTTGAGTATGAATTCCAGCGGGCTTTGATGTTGAAGAGCATTGACAGCAATTTGGAAACCGTATTCATTATGACCAAGCCGGAGTACAGCTATGTTTCCAGCAGCGGAGTGAGGGAACTGGCGGTTTTCGGGGGCAAGGTGGAGGATATGGTTCCAAAATGTGTAGCAGAAAAGATTAAGAAAAAATTTGCGGGAGGAAAAAAATGAATAACAAGGTTTCGGAAATTATGGCATTGCTGCAACAGATTGTGGATATGGTGGATAACGGCAGTCATCCTCTTTTCCGCAGCAAGCAAATTGCTTTGGATGAGAATGAGCTGATTAGTATTTTGGATCAGTTGCGTTTGGCCATTCCCGAGGAAGTTGAACGGGCCAACAAGGTTCTGGCGGATGCCGACAATATTTTGAACAGGGCAAAGGTGGATGCCCAGAATATTCTTACCGAAGCGGAGGAACAGGCCAATAAGATTGAGGAAGGGGCCAAGGCAAAAGAGGAAATGATGCTCCGTGACAGCGAAATTGTCAAAAATGCGGAGGCGGTTGCCAACGAGTTGGCGGATCGTGCCGATGAAACTGCCAAGCAGAGGAAGGCCGAGGCGGATGCCTATTGCGTCCAAACAAGGACGAGCACTTTGGAATATTTGGACAATTGCCTGAGTTATCTGGATGGGGAGCTTAAGCGTCTGAACGGGGAGGTTCAAAAATTAAGCGGGCTTATTGAAAGTGCTGCGGCCAATTTTTATGAAACCAGAACAAATATTGCCGGGGAAATCGCCAAGCAGAAAAACGGCGCTGAAGAGCCATCTCCAGAGTAATAACGAAACAAAAAATCCTTTGACCGGAGTCAGAGGATTTTTTTTACGTATATGATTCGGCGGGTAGTATTTTCGGGTAGTATTTTATAGCAGATATTTTGACACTTTTCCAAGTATATGTGGTATAATATTTTGCAAATATTAGTATGTTTATAAGGAGAGTTGTATGTTTGATTCAATAGTTAAAGCCATTTTTGGCGATGGAAATGCCAAGCAGTTGAAAGAGATTGGGAAGATTGTAGAGAAGATAAATTCCCTGGAGCCGGAGATGGAGGCCTTGAGCAGTAGTAATTTGACCAATAAGACGTTGGAGTTCAAGGTGCGTTTGCAAAAGGGGGAGACCTTGGAGGATATTTTGCCGGAGGCCTTTGCGGTGGTGCGGGAGGCATCAAGGCGTACTACTGGGCTAAGGCATTTTGATGTACAATTGATTGGCGGTGTGGCTTTGCACCGGGGTCAGATTGCGGAGATGCGGACGGGTGAGGGCAAGACCCTGGTGGCTACTTTGGCGGTGTATCTGAACGCTTTGGAGGGCAAGGGCGTACATGTCGTTACGGTGAACGATTATTTGGCCAAACGTGATGCCAATGATATGGGGCGTATCTATAAGTTCCTCGGTTTGAGTGTGGGACTGGTTACCCATGAGATGAATTATGCCCAGCGGCGTGCCGCTTATCGCAGCGATGTCACCTATGGCACCAATAATGAGTTCGGTTTTGATTATCTTCGTGACAATATGGTTACCAGTGAAAGCGAGATTGTGCAACGGGAGTTGCATTATTGTATTGTGGATGAGGTGGATTCCATTCTTGTCGATGAGGCCCGTACCCCTCTGATTATCAGCGGTCCCGGCAGTCATTCCACGGAGCTTTATGACAGGATGGCCAAGGTGGCGGAGATGTTGGAGGAGGGTGAGGATTATACCGTTGACGAGAAGACCCGTCAGGTGGGGCCCACGGAGAAGGGCATTGCCAAGGCGGAGTCCGCTTTGGGCATTAAGAATATGTATGATGCGGAACACGGTATGGATTACAGTCACTATCTGATGGCGGCTTTGAAGGCCAAGGCCATTATGCATAGGGACCGGGATTATGTCATTAAGGACGGCCAGATTGTTATTGTTGATGATTTTACCGGCCGTCTGATGTTCGGCCGCCGTTTTGGCGAGGGGTTGCATCAGGCCATTGAGGCCAAGGAAGGGGTTAAGGTGCAGCGGGAGAGCCAGACCCTGGCCACCATTACTTTCCAGAATTATTTCCGTATGTATAAGAAGTTGGCCGGTATGACGGGTACGGCCAAGACCGAGGAGGACGAGTTCCAGAAGATTTACGGTCTGAGTGTTTTGGTCATTCCTACTAATAAGCCCATGATCAGGACGGATGAGCCGGATGTGGTTTATAAGACCAAGTTGGCCAAGTACCGGGCGGTGGTTAAGAGTATCGAAGAATTGCATGCCGGCGGCAGGCCGGTGCTGGTGGGTACCACCAGTATTGCCCAAAGCGAGGAGTTGTCCGCCATGCTGAAGCGTCGGGGCATTAAGCATAATGTGTTGAATGCTAAGTATCATGAGCAGGAGGCGGAGATTATCAGTCATGCCGGGGAATACGGTGCGGTGACCATTGCCACCAATATGGCGGGACGGGGTACGGATATTGTGTTGGGTGAAGGTGTGCCCGCCCTTGGGGGTTTGCATATTATTGGTACGGAGCGGCATGAGTCCCGGCGTATCGACAACCAGTTGCGGGGACGTTGCGCCCGTCAGGGTGACCCGGGTTCTTCCAAGTTCTATTTGAGTTTGGAGGATGATTTGATGCGTATTTTCGGCAGTGAAAGCATTGCCGGGATTATGGATAAGTTGGGGCTGGAGGAGGACGATCCCATTGAGCATAGTTTGGTGACCAAGTCCATTGAGAACGCCCAAAAGAAGGTGGAGGCAAGAAACTTTTCCATCCGCAAATATGTGTTGGAGTATGACAATGTTATGAACCAGCAGCGTGAGGTGATTTATGCCGAGCGGAAGAAGATTATGCAAAAGGACTCCCTGAAAGAACGTATCATGGAGATGGTGAACAAGGTGGTGGACAGGACTTTGGATATGTATGCCCCGCCGGAGGTATATTCCGAGGATTGGGATTTGGTTTCCCTTATCCGTTATGCGGAGGAATTCTATGCGCCCCAGGGCGAGATGACGGAGGAGAAGCTTTCCAATTTCAGCCGTGAGGAGTTGGGCGAGTATTTGCATAAACTGGCCAATGATGTTTATGAAGCCAGGGAGAGGCAGGTTGGCAGTCCCATTATGAGGGAATTGGAAAACCTGGTTATGCTGAAGGTTGTGGATATGCACTGGATGGAGCATTTGGATGCTATGGATATGCTCCGTGAGGGTGTTGGACTTAGGGCTTACGGGCAGAAAGACCCCCTGGTGGAATATAAGTTTGAGGCCTATGATATGTTTGAGGGGATGTTGGATGCCATTCAGGATGATGTGGTACGTTATATGTACAGGGTGAATGTGGTGACGGATGGGACTCCGGCGGAGCAGGTGCCTTTGGATGAAGACGGTAATCCCATTGAAGTGGCGGAAGTTGTGGAAGAGAAGGATTGATTTGAGCCAACAGTAATGAGCCAACAGGGTTCAGTGTCTGAGGAAAGTTAGTTTCAGAAAAATTAGAATTACTAAGGTTTTAGAGTTGATAATAAGGGGGAGTTATGTTAGTTGAGGAATATAAGCCGGAGTTAGAAAAAGCAAAGGCAAAGTACGAAGAACTTAGGAGGTCTCTTTGACATCTCCGGCAAGGAGGAAAGGGTCAGGGAGCTGGAACACCGGATGGCGGATCCCACATTTTGGGATGATCCGGAAAAGGCCAATAAAATTGCCCAGGATGTGAATGGTTTGAAGGTGGAGGTGGAAGAGTTCCATAAACTGGGAAGGGATTTGGATGATGGATTTGTGTTGCTGGAAATGGCGGCAGAGGATCCTTCCATGCAGGAAGAATTGGACGGACTTTTTGTCCAAATCAAGGAGGCCTTGGAGCATTTGGAGCTGGGGATGTTGTTGTCAGGGGAGTATGATGCCAATAACGCCCTGATGACGCTGCATGCCGGTGAGGGAGGCACGGAGGCCCAGGATTGGACGGAAATGTTGCTCAGGATGTTCACCCGTTTTGCAGAGGGAAGCGGCTATGCGGTGGAAGTGCTGGATATTACTCCGGGCAATGAGGCGGGTCTCAAGAGCGTAAGTTTGCGGATTTGCGGGCATAATGCCTATGGTTTTTTACGGAGCGAGAAGGGGGTACACCGTCTGGTACGGATCAGTCCTTTTGATGCGGCGGCCAGAAGGCACACTTCTTTTGCGGCGGTGGATGTTATGCCGGAGTTGGATGACAGCGTGGATGTGAAAATTAATATGGACGAGGTTCGGGTTGATACCTATCGGGCCAGCGGTGCCGGCGGACAGCATGTCAACAAGACCAGCAGTGCAGTGCGTATGACCCATCTGCCTACGGGTATAGTGGTGCAGTGTCAGAATGAACGCAGTCAGATTCAGAACAGGGCCATGTGTATGACTATGTTGAGGGCAAAGCTGTATGAGTATGAGAAACGGAAGCAGGATGC
>JAZLMD010000101.1:0-4773 GCA_045598465.1 Acidaminococcaceae bacterium
TTCAATATCCATTTGCCATGCATAAGCAGAATCCTGGATTTCTTTTTGGATGTAACCCTTAGCGATAGCTTCGGGAGCGCCACCCAATTCGTCAATCTTCTTAATGTAGTCCCAAGCTTCTTTTTCAATCTTGTCGGTCAAAGCTTCTACATAGTAGGAGCCGCCCAAAGGATCTACAGTGTCAGCCAAACCGGACTCGTAAGCAACGATTTGTTGGGTACGAAGGGCGATGGTAACGGACTCGGTGGTGGGCAGTGCCAATGCTTCGTCCTTGGAGTTGGTGTGCAAGGATTGGGTGCCACCCATAACAGCAGCAGCGGTTTGCAATGCAACACGAACGATGTTGTTGTTAGGTTGTTGAGCGGTCAACATGGAACCTGCGGTTTGGGTATGAACGCGGAGCATCATGGATTTGGGTTTCTTTGCGCCAAAACGCTCTTTCATAACCTTTGCCCATACACGACGGGACGCACGGAATTTTGCAACTTCTTCCAGTACGTTGTTGTGAGCATTCCAGAAGAAGGACAGACGGCCTGCAAAAGCATCGACGTCCATACCAGCTTTGATAGCTGCTTCAACGTAAGCGATACCATCAGCGATGGTGAACGCGATTTCTTGGGAAGCGGTGGAACCAGCTTCACGGATGTGATAACCGGAAATGGAAATGGTATTCCACAGAGGAACGTTCTTTGCGCAATATTCGAAAATATTGGTGATCAAACGCATAGAGGGTTTCGGCGGGAAAATGTAGGTGCCGCGAGCTGCGTATTCCTTCAAAATATCGTTTTGAATGGTGCCACGCAGTTTGTCAGCGCTAACGCCTTGTTTCTTAGCAACGGCAATGTACATGCAGAGCAGTACGCTTGCAGGAGCGTTAATGGTCATGGAGGTGGAAACTTTGTCCAAAGGAATTTGGTCAAAGAGAATTTCCATATCAGCCAAGGAGTCGATAGCTACGCCTACCTTGCCAACTTCGCCTTCAGCCATGGGATCGGTGGAATCATAACCAATCTGGGTGGGCAGGTCGAATGCGCAGGACAAGCCGCTGCCGCCGTTAGCCAACAGGTAACGATAGCGCTCGTTGGATTTCTCAGCGGTGGAGAAACCAGCATACATACGCATGGTCCAGAAACGGCCACGGTACATAGTGGGTTGTACGCCACGGGTGAAGGGATATTCACCGGGGAAACCCAATTTCTTGCAATAATCGAAGTCCTCACCCAAATCAACAGGGGTGTACAGACGGTTGGGAGCGAGGTTTGCACGCTCGGGAGCTTTGTCAAGTTTAGCTTCTACACCAGCGGTGTATTTCTCTAAACCAGCCTTAATGTCTTCAAATGCCATTCTCAGATCCTCCTTAAAATTTTTAATTCCTATTTCGGTTGAACATCACCGAAATAATAGGTGAGAGTGTCGGCCAAAAGGCCGTAAAATTTTTCGTGCCGGAATCCGTTGACCCCGGACTTTGTATTAATCCATCCTGCTTCTGCATCACCACGATGCAGAAGTAGGATGTAATAGATACCTAAGCTACGGTAGGATTATTTCTCCATGGTGCCGGTCTTAACCGCTCTCTCGTGGAAACTGAAAGCTTCTTCCAAGATGTGCGGGGTCTGGCTGTTACCGCATGCTTCGCAAGCACGTTTGAAGTAGTCCAAAAGGATGGGTTGGTATTTGGGGTTAGCAATCTTGTCGATGATAACCAATGCCCTCTCTTTGGGAGTCAGGCCACGAAGATCAGCTACGCCGCGCTCGGAAACGATAACATCAACATCATGCTCAGTGTGGTCAATATGGGAGCAGAACGGAACTACGCTGGAAACTGCACCCTTCTTCGCCATGGAGGTGGTGAAGAATACGGTCAGATAACCGTTACGTGCGAAGTCGCCGGAACCGCCAATACCATTCATCAACTTGGTGCCGTTGATGTGAGTGGAGTTAACGTTGCCGTAAATATCAACTTCGATAGCGGTATTCATAGCAATGATACCGATACGACGTGCCACTTCAGGGCTGTTAGCAACTTCCTGAGGACGGAGCATCAGATGGGGTTTATAGAAGTTGATATTCTCTTTGAACTTCTTCAGGCAATCGGGAGAAGGACTCAAAGCGGTGCCGGAAGCAATGCGCAATTTGCCGGCATCAATCAAATCAAACATACCATCTTGAATAACTTCGGTGTATACGGTCAAATCTTTGAAGTCGGAGTTAACCAAACCGTTGATAACGGCATTTGCAACGCCGCCTACACCGGACTGCAAGGGCAACAGGTTAGCGGGCAAACGACCAGCCTTAACTTCGTCCTTGAAGAATGCAACCAGATTCTCGCCCATCTTCTTGCTGTCTTCATCAATAGCAGCCAAAGGACGGGTCTTATCAGTAACATCGCAGGGAACAACTGCTACAATCTTGTCCAATTCGCAAGGAATGTAAGGGGTGCCGATGCGATCTTCAGGTTTCTCAACGGGAATGGGTTTGCGGCAGGGAGGATCCAAAGGAACATAGCTATCATGCATACCATCCAACTCAACGGGTTGGGAAGTATTTACTTCAACGATAACTTGTTTTGCACTTTGTACCCAGCTGGAGCTGTTGCCCATAGAAGTGGTAGGAATCAAAGCAACTCTCTTGTCGTCGCCAGGAATCTCCTTAATCAGACAGGTCTCGATGATAGCCAGCTCAACGTCCTTGCGATTAGCCATGTAGCCATAACGGGCAACTTGAGCAGCATGGCTCAAATGCATATCGGTATATTTTACCTTGCCTTCGTTAATGGCCTTACGCATAGCATTGTTGGTCTGGTAGGGCAAACGACGGTCGATGTGTTCAACCAATGCCTCATCAATTTCCGGACCCAAAGATGCGCCAGACCAGATGTTGATCTTGAATTCTTGGCCTTTGTAGCGCTCTGCCAAAGCCAGAGGCACTGCTTTAGGATAGCCAGAGGGAGTAAATCCGCTGACGCCAACATTCATGCCTGCTTTTACGTATTCAGTAGCAGCCATAGCGGTAGTAACCTTACCGACTACGGAATCACAGATACGATTTCTGATGTCATTAATGTCCATAATCTTACCTTCCTCCTTAGTAAAATTTAGAAATATTTTTATTAGGCATACGCCTTTCAATTGGTGACATTATAACATAGTTAACAAAAAAAGTTACGAAAGTTTACAATTTTTTTGAAAAATTATTTCCCGCTCCGCAGCAACGGTGCTATATAATAATGTATTCATATATATACTGCCCGTAAACTCCATATGTTTTTGCTAAATATGCCATATCAATATATTTTTTCATTGAATATTTTGCAAATATTTATGGTTTACAAAATTTATCTATTTTTTCTGTTTTTGTAGATAGTGTGCAACAATCTGTGAGACAGCTCACCCAGGGGTTCACCCAAAAACTCCTTGTAAAGGGTTTTTATCTCAGTATTTTCATGGGATTTGCGAATAAGGGAATCCGCATCTATCTGCATAATGGCTTTCTGACGCAGCACCCTCTTGCCGTAATCCACCGGCAAAGGTTGCCCGCCGCCGCCAATACAACCGCCGGGACAGGCCATAATCTCGATGAAGTGGTAGTCCGCAGTGCCCTCCACCACCCGCTTACACATCTCCTGGGCCGCTTTCAACGTATTGACCACAGCCACCTTCACCTGCAAATCCCCAACGGGAATCACTGCCTCACGGGTTTGTTCCATACCCCGGACCTGGTGGTAATCCACCTTGTCGAAGCTCTTGCCGGTGACTACCTCCGCCACGGTCCTAAGTGCCGCCTCCATAACCCCGCCGGTGGTGCCGAAGATGGCGGCTGCACCGGTGCTTTCACCCAAGGGTGAATCAAAGTTCTCCTCCTTCAAGGAAGCAAAGTCAATATTCAGGGAACGCATCATCCTGCCCAGTTCGCGTGTGGTGATAACAATATCAATGTCCCTGAAACCGCTGTCGCACAATTCGTCCCGGGCCGCCTCGTATTTCTTGGCGGTGCAGGGCATAACGGAAACCGTGACTATTTTAGCCGGGTCAATATTGGCCTTCTTGGCAAAATAGGTCTTGGCGATGGCGCCGAACATCCCTTGGGGGGATTTGGCAGTGCTGAGATGGGGAATCAATCCCGGATATTTCAGTTCCAGAGTATTCACCCAACCCGGACTGCAGGAAGTAATCATGGGCAACACCCCGTTGTTCTTAAGGCGGTGAATGAACTCGTAGCCCTCCTCCATAATGGTCAAATCTGCAGCAAAATTCACATCAAAGACATAATCAAAGCCCATCTTGCGAAGACCGGCCACCATTTTGCCTGTGACAATGCTGCCCACCGGCATCCCCATTTCTTCACCCAGGGCCACCCTTACGGAAGGCGCCATCTGCACCAGAACAATCTTTTCCGGGTCATTGATGGCATTCCAAACCTTTTCCGTGTCATCCCGCTCCACAATGGCGCCGGTAGGACAAACGGTGGAGCACTGACCGCAAAGGGAGCAGGCCACCTCACCCAAACCGCAATCGAAAGCCGGTGCGACCAGGGTGTTAAAACCACGCTTTTGAAAACCGTACACATTCATCCCCTGCACCTCACTGCAAACCCTGACGCAACGGCCGCAAAGGATGCATTTCTCTGGATCACGGACCAGGGAAGGATTACTCTCATCCTTGGCATGATGACGGCGTTCCCCTTCATCAAAACGAATCTTGCGTACTCCCAATTCTTGGGCCACCTTCTGCAATTCGCAGTTGCCGCTCTTCTGACAGGTCAGGCAATCCTTGG
>JAZLMD010000102.1:0-3759 GCA_045598465.1 Acidaminococcaceae bacterium
TCCAGATACCGTCCCTGACCGGTCTTTTCCCTATTCAGCAAACTCATGCAAATGGTGGCAAAGGCATTGGTGGCAGCGGTAATGGCACTCATTTGGGCATCCGGCAGGGCAATGCCGTAACCATCGTCAATGGCGCTCAACGAGGCCAATCCAATCACATTCAAATCATGGGCCGGCATGTGGGATTGCTGTCCGAAACCGGTGATGGAAACATACACTATCCCCGGATTAAATTTCTTTACACTCTCATAATCCATCCCGTATTGGGCCAAATACCCGGGGCGAAAACCCTCCAAAAAAACATCCGCATCCTGCAGCAGGGTCTTCAGTTTCGCCACCCCTTCCGGTTTTTTCAAATCCACTACCACATCCCGCTTATTCCTGTTTAGCATCATATGCCAGTAACTCATATCCGGCCCTGCCTGGGGCGTAAACCGCCTGGGATCGTCCCCCTTGGGCGTTTCCGCCTTAATCACCTCCGCACCGTAATCAGCCAACATCATGCCGCAGTACTGCCCCGGCAACCATTTAGAAAAATCAACAACCTTTATTCCTTTCAGCATAATCTTCCCTTCCTTGACATCTTGAAAACTTAGTATATAATTATACCATATTAGCTGTGCATATTTCTTTTTTTAGATAGATTTGAGGATACAATGAAAAAATTATTCCATACCTTATTGTTGACCGCACTATTGGCCGGCGGCATGACTGCAGTTTGTTGTGCGGCCACACTCCGTGTGGCAAGTTCCCTCAACAAACCCTTTACGGAGGCCATTCTTCAGGGTTGCCAAAATACCACCGGCATTACCGCCGATGTGACCTATATTGACCCCGGCACTTTTACGGAACGGCTTAATTGGCTGTACAAGAAAAATATAGATTGTGTTATCGGTCCTAACCAGGAAGAATTTTATGTGGCCAATCACTACAATATGCTTGTTCCCTACGCTTCGGAGCAGCTCTATGAAGTTCCCCAGGAGCTGCAAACCAAAAAAAATTGGTGGACCAACATTTGGGTTGACTACATCGCCTTTTTATGCAACAAAGACAAACTTGAAAAATTAGGCATTTATGCCCCCGACAGCTGGCTGGGACTTCTGAACCCACAGTTGAAAAATGATATTGTGGTGGGGGATTACGAAACTTCCAGAACCACTTATTCCGGCATCATCAGCTTATGGCAAATGCAAGGGGAAGCCGCTTCCCTGAACTACGCCCATAACTGGAACCGGCACAAAATTAAATTTGTGAAAACCGACACGGATGCCCTGGAAGAAGTGATAAGGGGCAAAAAAGCGCTTACCCTTGCGCCCCTCTCCATTGCCCTAAGTTTGGAAAAACAGAACCAGCAGCTTTATGTCACCATTCCCCAGGACGCCAACAAACATCTTTTTGTAGGTGCGGCCATTATGAAATCCTCCCAACAGGAACAATTGGCCGGGCAATTCATCGACTATCTCCTGTCAGACGCCTTCGTCACCTACATAAACGACGTCAGTCCCTATTCCCTGTGGCATGTAAAGGACTATGAAGACAACGGACAGCTCAAGGCAATTATCGGCGACACCAGAATTGCCTCAGACGATCTGGGCTGGAGCGCCCTCACAAAAAAAGAAATCCTGAAACAATGGAAGAAATCATAAACAAAAGACGGTTGACAAGCCGTCTTTTTTGTTTACATACACAGTTTCAAACTGGGTTGTGCATTTAAATCCCAAGGGCTACGAACCCCTGCCTGATACATAAAGTAACCCCGGCAGGCAATCATCACCGCATTGTCCGTACAGAGAATGGAAGTGGGATGCACCAGACGGCAGCCGATTTTTCCCATCTCCGCTGCCAGCTTATCCTGCAAAGTGCGATTGGCAGAAACCCCTCCCGCCAGTACTATCTTCTGCAAACCGCTGTGCCGCATGGCATAAACAGCCCGCTGGCAAAGGGCATCCACCACCGCATGCTGGAATGACGCCGCCACATCACTCCGGTTCACCAGACGTTTGGACTGTTCCTCGTTGTGCAAATAGTTAATCACCGCTGACTTCAACCCGCTAAAACTGAATTCGTAGGGATTATCCAAACGGGCCGTAGGAAACCTGACAGCCAAAGGATTCCCTTCCAAAGCCAGTTTCTCAATTTCCGGCCCTCCGGGGTAGGGCAGCCCCATCACCCTGGCTATTTTATCAAAGGCCTCCCCTGCCGCATCATCCCGGCTCTGCCCCAAAAGTTCAAATTCGTTATAACCTTTCACCTTGAGCAAGGCCGTATGTCCGCCACTGACCACCAGTGCCATGAAGGGGGGCTCCAACTCCCTGTCATTCAAAAAATTGGCAAACACGTGCCCTTCCAGATGATTAACCCCGATAAATGGCTTGTCCAAAGCCCAAGCCAGGGACTTGGCGGCACAAAGGCCCACCAGAAGCGCCCCCACCAGACCGGGCCCGTAAGTCACCGCCACCGCATCAATATCTTTCAGTTTCACCCCTGCCTGACTCAGGGCCTCATCAATCACCGGCATAATATTCTCTATATGTTTACGGCTGGCAATCTCCGGCACCACACCGCCAAATTTGCGGTGAATAACAATCTGGCTGGAAATCACATTGCTCAACACCTGCCTGCCGTTCTTCACCACCGCGGCCGCGGTCTCATCACAGCTTGATTCAATTCCCAAAACAAATATATCTTTCATTAATCCCCAATCCTTTAATCCCTGACACCTGATTATTTAATTACAGGGATATCTTACCTTAATTGTCCACTGGACTTAACTCTTTACAGGTTATAAACTATAGATTTTTGAATGCTCCGCACAAACAAAAACACCCGTCTGCCCCCCTGTGTTCCTGTGGGCAGCCACCCTCTTCACAAAGAGGGAAAGAAGTTCGCACTATGCTGACTTCTTCCCTAATTCCAATCTTTTCTGAAACTAACTTTCCTCAGACACTGAACCCTGTTGGCTCAACCCTGTCGCCGGAGGCGACATGCCTATACAACCACATAATAATGGCATCTATGCCCTTCCCGAAATAATCCTTACGGCAGCCCTCCTGACAAAACCCCAATCCGGTGTAAAGTTTCTGTGCCGTCAAATTATTGTTCCGTACCTCCAGGGTCATCCACTCCGCACCCCCGCTCCAAAATTTGCCAATCAGATTTCCCAGGAAATACTTTCCCAATCCTTGATTATGCCGCCCCCTGCCAATAGCAATCCGGTTCAACTGTGCCTCCCCCGCCACCAGCCAAAAATCCGCATAACCAATCACTTCACCCTGCTGCTCCAGCACATAAACCCTGGCCACAGGGTTTTTCAATTCCAACTGCAACATCCCCTCAGTCCAGGCATCGACAAAATTTTCCTCTTCCAACCCTTTCACAACCGCCAAATCTCCCGGCACCATAAGCCGGATCAATGGTGCAGCCGTTCCCATAATTCCTCCGCCTCGCTACGCCGGATATAATAGGGTTCCAATCCGAAAATCCTTTGGTCCTGCTCCCTGTTGTATTCCCTTTGACTCAGATAGCAGATACTCCTTGCCATTGGCATTCTCGCAACCCCTTCGGCAATCTCAATATTGTCAGGCAAATCCTTCAACTTGCCGCACTCGCCCAAAAGCCAGCACTCCCTGCCCTGAATCCGTTCCAACAATTTTTCCGCATTCACAATTTCCGTAGGGGCAATACAGCACAATTCACCATCCTGCCACTGATACAAGGCCTGATAATAATTGCCCTTTTGTGCATCAATGATGGGGCTCA